>NZ_JASKYT010000297.1:0-9204 GCF_041028275.1 Streptomyces sp. PU-14G | reverse complement strand
CCCCACCCCCGTGACCCGTCACCCCCTTGACCGGTCACCCCTATGACTCGTCACCCCCTTGACCGGTCACCGCCTCGACCTGTCCCCCCTGTGTCCCGTCACCGCCCGTGTCCCGTCACCGCGCCCGTCGCCGCCTCGGCGATCCGCTGGCTCATCGGTGACGGGTCGGCCCCCAGCTCGACGGGGCTGAACGTCCAGGCCAGCCGCAGCCGCTGGTCACGGGTGGCGAACACGGCGGTGGCGTAGCCGTGCTGTTCGCCGGTCTTTCCCCACAGGGTGACGCCGTTCACCGTGGCGGTCTGCAACCCGGTGCTGTAGCGGGCCGGGCTGCCGTCGACCATCCGCACGTGCTTCGGCGGCAGCGTGAACATCCTCCGCAGCTGCCGCTCGGGCAGCAGCGCGCCGGAGAAGAGCGCGGTCAGGAAGCGCTGGAGGTCGCCGGTGCTGGTCACGATCTCGCCGTCCGCCCACGAGCGGGACACGTCGAACTCGGTGACGTCCTTGAGCGAGCCGTCGCTCATCTCCAGACAGCCGTGCACGTGCGGGCCGCGCAGACGCCGCTCGTATCCGTGCGCGGAGGGGAAGGAGGTGTGGCCGAGGCGCAGCGGACGCAGGATGCGGTCGCGGATCACGATGCCGTAGGGACGTCCCGTCACGCGCTCGATCACCAGCGCGGCCAGCACGTAGTTGATGCCGCGGTACTCCTGTGCGGTGCCCGGCGCGAACTTCAGCTCCCCGCCGGTGACCGTCTCCACGATCTGCCGCGGCGTCCACCGGTCGAAGCGGTGCCGCACCACCGCCTCGGGCGTGCTCATGTCCGGGAGGCCCACATGGTCGGGCAGGCCGCTGGTGTGGTCGAGCAGCTGCGCGACGGTGAGGGCCCCGAACCGCCGCGGCAGCAGGTCGGGCAGGTGGTGCCGGACGGGCGTGCCCAGCCCCAGCCGTCCCTCCTCGACGAGCTGCAGCGCCGCCGTCGCCACGAACGCCTTGGTCACACTGCCCGCGCGTACCTTGTCGTTCAGGCCGATGGGCCGCCCGGTGGCCGGGTCCGCCACGCCGGAGGTGCCGTACCAGTGGCCCGCCGACCCGCCGACGCGCAGCTGCGCGCCCGACGAGCGGGGGTGCGACAGGTCGTCGACGGCCGCGCGCAGCCCCCGTGCGACGGGCGGCGGCAGCGTCGCGCCGCCGCCGGCGGGAGCGGGTGGCGCCGCGACGGCGCCCGGCGCCGAGGCGCCGACGGCGGCTGCCGCCGCGCCGCCGGCGACGCCGGCGAGCAGTGCTCTGCGGGAAGGGAGGCGGGCGGAGAGGTGGGAAAGTGAGGAGGACATGCCTCCACACTCCCGGGCCGCGGCCGTCCCTCCATCGGGGGAGACCCCGAACTCCCCCTGCTTTGACCCTGGTTCGCGCCTCGGGGGCTTCTCACATGCCCAGCTGAGCCTGGCGCAGGCGGTCGATGGCTTCCTTCTCGCCGTCCAGCTCGACGTCGGCGTGCTCCTGCCGGCCCGAGGCGAGCAGGAGCAGCTCCGAGGGGACCCCCACACCGGTGACGACGGGCGTGCCGCGGCGGGCGACGGCGGTCTGCCCGTCGGGCCGCCGCAGCACGAGGCCGACGGGGGACTTGCGGCCGTACATCCGCGCCGCAGTCTCCAGGCGCCGCCACAGCGCGTCCTCGAAGACGGAGTCCAGCTCGCGCGGCGCCCAGTCGGGCTGGGCGCGGCGGATGTCCTCGGTGTGGATGAAGAACTCCACCGTGTTCGCCGCCTCGTCCACCTGCTTGAGGGCGAAGGGCGACATCCGCGGGGGTCCCGTGCGGATGAGCTGGATCAGCTCGTCGTACGGCTTCGCGGCGAACTCGGCCTGCACCCGTTCGAGTCGGGCGGCCAGCGGCTTGATCAGCAGACCGCCCGCCGCGTCGCTGCGGCGCTCCCGCACGACGACGTGGGCCGCCAGGTCGCGGGTCTGCCACCCCTCGCACAGGGTGGGGGCCTCGGGGCCGTGCGTCTCCAACAGATCGGCGAAAAGGAGTCGTTCTCGCTTCGCATGGGTCGACATGCCCGCCAGGGTACGGCGGGCACGCGGTGAGTGCCCGGCTGTGCGCGAGGTGTGTCCGCGGCGGCTGCCGTGCGGAGTGCGGGACAATGGGCCCATGTCCCAGCGCAGCTCCCTCGACCCCGCCGTCGCCGCCCGCCTCAAGCGCGACGCGAACGGCCTCGTCCCCGCGATCGCCCAGCAGTACGACACCGGGGAGGTGCTGATGCTGGGGTGGATGGACGACGAGGCGCTCCACCGCACCCTGACCTCCGGGCGCGCCACCTACTGGAGCCGCAGCAGGCAGGAGTACTGGGTGAAGGGCGACACGTCGGGGCACGTGCAGCGGGTCAGGTCCGTCGCGCTGGACTGCGACGCGGACACCGTCCTGCTCCAGGTCGACCAGGTCGGCGCCGCCTGCCACACCGGCGAGCGGACGTGCTTCGACGCCGATGTGCTGCTGTCCCGCGACTGAACGGGAGGCGCCGCGCCTGCCAGTAGGGTGAGGGGCCATGACGGCGCCCGACCTCGAAACGTTCCGCCGACTCGCCACGGACCGGCGGGTCATCCCCGTGACCCGCCGCGTGCTGGCCGACGGCGACACCCCCATCGCCCTGTACCGCAAGCTGGCCGCCGAGCGCCCCGGCACCTTTCTGCTGGAGTCCGCCGAGAACGGCCGTACCTGGTCGCGGTACTCCTTCGTGGGGGTACGCAGCGACGCCGCGCTGACCGTGCGGGACGGTCAGGCGCACTGGCAGGGCACCCCGCCGGTGGGAGTGCCCCTCGACGGCGACCCGCTGGCCGCGCTGCGGGCCACCGTCGAGGCCCTGCACACCCCGCGTGACCTGCACGAGAGCGGAGACCTGCCGCCGTTCACCGGCGGCATGGTCGGCTACCTCGGCTACGACATCGTCCAGCGTCTCGAGAAGGTCGGTCACCACCCCGGCACCATCGACGACCTCGACCTGCCCGAGCTGACGATGCTGCTCACCTCGGACCTGGCCGTGCTCGACCACCGCGACGGCACGGTGCTGCTGATCGCCAACGCGATCAACCACAACGACCTGGACACCGGCGTCGAGGAGGCGCACGCCGACGCCGTGCGCCGGCTGGACGCGATGGCCGCCGACCTCGCCCGCCCCGCACCGGTCGCTCCCGTCTCCCTCCCGCCGTCCGAACTCCCCGACATCGACGCCAGGTCCGGCGGCGCCACCTACCGGGGCTGGGTGGAGGACATCAAGGAGCGCATCCGCGGCGGCGAGGCGTTCCAGGTGGTGCCCTCGCAGCGCTTCGAGACCCGCTGCGGTGCGAGCGCGCTGGACGTCTACCGGGTGCTGCGGGCCACGAACCCCAGCCCGTACATGTACCTGCTGCGCTTCGACGGGTTCGACATCGTCGGCTCCAGCCCCGAGGCGCTGGTCAAGGTCGAGAACGGGCGCGCGATGATGCACCCCATCGCGGGCACGCGCCCGCGCGGCGCCACCCCGGGCGAGGACACCGCGCTGGCCGACGAACTGCTGGCCGACCCCAAGGAGCGGGCCGAGCACCTGATGCTGGTGGACCTGGGCCGCAACGACCTGGGGCGGGTGTGCGAGCCGGGCAGCGTCGAGGTCGTCGACTTCATGTCGATCGAGCGCTACAGCCACGTCATGCACATCGTCTCCACCGTCACGGGGCAACTCGCCCAGGGCCGTACGGCGTTCGACGCGCTGACCGCCTGCTTCCCCGCCGGCACCCTGTCGGGGGCGCCCAAGCCGCGGGCGCTTAAGATCATCGAGGAGCTGGAGCCGACCAGGCGCGGGGTCTACGGCGGATGTGTCGGCTATCTCGACTTCGCCGGCGACTCCGACACCGCCATCGCCATCCGCACCGCACTGCTGCGCGACGGGGTGGCCTACGTGCAGGCGGGTGCGGGCGTCGTCGCCGACTCGGAACCCGCGGCCGAGGACACCGAGTGCGCCAACAAGGCCGCGGCCGTGCTGAGGGCGGTCCGCACGGCCGAACGGCTCAGGGGTAGCGTGGAAGGGTGACTTCTCCACCCCCAGCCCCGGACGCCGAGACGGACCCGGCCGCCGAGGCCGACGCCCCGGCCGCCGACGCCGACGCCGGCGCCCCGGCCGCCGAGGCCGACGCCGATGCCGGGACCGCGGCCCCCGGCACCGCCGGTGGCGCGCGCTCCCGCGCGCCCCGCGTCGCGCTCGCGGCGGCGCTGCTGTGCGGCGCGGTGGGCGCCGCGCTCGCGCTGGTCGCCGCGGGACAGACCTGGAGTGAGTCGAGCGCCGCGTTCGCACAGGGCACGGTGCCCGTCAGCGCCGAGGGCAGCGACGTCACGGGCCTGCCCAGCGCGCTCGCCCTGGTCGGCCTCGCCGCGCTCGTCGCCGTCTTCGCCGTACGCCGCCTGGGGCGCTACCTCGTCGCCGGGCTGCTCACCGTCTGCGGCGGTGCCGTCATGGCCGCCGCGCTCCTGGGCGCCGACGACACCGGACCGCTGACCGAGCAGGCTGCCAAGACCAGCGGCCTGACGGACAGCGGGATCGGCGCCGTCGACGTCACCGCCTGGCCCTACGTCTCGGCGGCGGGCGGCGCGCTGCTGCTGGTCGCGGGCCTGCTGGCCCTGCGCTACGGGCGGACCTGGCCCTCCATGTCGGGCAGCGCCCGCTACGAGCGCACACCGCTGCGGCAGCGGGCCACCCGCGCGCAGCGGGTCGACCCCGACCGGCCCGAGGACCTGTGGAAGGCCCTGGACCGCGGCGAGGACCCCACGCACGGCACCGCCTGAACCACGGGCCGCGGAAGGGGCGCGCGACGCTCGATGAGCCGTGCGCGGCCCGCCCGGGCGACCCCCGTGCTGTCGCCGGCGCGTGGAAGGGGGAGAATGGGCAGGCAGCGGGCCGGGTGGCCCTCTTTCACGTGTGACTCAAGGAGTATTCATGGCGCACAGCCACGGACACACCCCGGCCGCCTGGACCGGCGTGCTCATCGCCTTCGTCGGTTTCTGCGTTGCCTCCGTCTTCACGGTGATGGCGCAGCCCGCCG
The DNA here is from genome assembly GCF_041028275.1 of Streptomyces sp. PU-14G. Taxonomy (NCBI): domain Bacteria; kingdom Bacillati; phylum Actinomycetota; class Actinomycetes; order Kitasatosporales; family Streptomycetaceae; genus Streptomyces; species Streptomyces sp. PU-14G. Next base: position 4,140 of record NZ_JASKYT010000297.1, on the reverse strand, counting down.
GTGTGATCGCCGGGTTGGTCCTTCTCCTGCTGGCCGCCGTGGTCGGCGGCATCATGAGCGCGATGGGGCTGGGCCAGTCGAAGTCGAAGGGCATGACCGCCGAGCAGGCGCGGGCACACAAGCAGCAGCACGACGAGGCCCGCCGCACCCACGAGCCCCACGCCAAGGCGCACTCCTGAGGCAACGGCAGTACGCCGCGACGGTGCGGCACCGCCTGACCGGCGCGGTGCCGCGGCTGGCCGCGCCCCTCGGCTCCCTGGCCGCGGTGGGCGCGGCCTTCGTGTATGTGGCCGCGGTCGACCCGAACCAGCCGGGGCACTACCCGCCCTGCCCCTTCCTGGCCGTCACCGGGCTCTACTGCCCGGCCTGCGGGGGGCTGCGCAGCGCCCACGCCGTCGCCCACGGTGACGTGCTCACCGCGCTGGGCGCGAACGCGGCGGCCGTCGCCCTCTTCGCCGTCCTCGCCCTCGGCTGGCTGTACTGGACCGTCCGGGCCGCAGGGGCGCGTCCCTTCGCCCTCCCGGTACGGCCCCGGGTGTGGCACGCCTGGGCGGCGGGGGTGCTGCTGGCGGCGTTCACGGTTGTCCGGAACACGCCCCTGGGGACGGCGCTGACGCCGTGAGCCGCACAGGGCCGCTCTGCCCCCCGGTGACGAGACCGTCACGTGCGAGACGCGACCGGCCCTCGATTTGTCCGCTATGTGGGATTCGATGCAACCGGATGCGGGACCTCCGTCCACCGGCGGATACCATCGCAGTGCCCCACCTGACCACCCTCGCCCGCCCGCGAGGGCACGTCAGCCAGCCAAACCCAGCCAGCAAGGAGGTCGCTCGGTGAGTGTGCTCAACGAGATCATCGAAGGCGTGCGTGAGGACCTCGCCGAGCGGCAGGCGCGCGTCACCCTCGACGAACTCAAAGAGCGCGTCGCCCGAGCGCCCCAGGCCAAGGACGGGCTCGCCGCACTCAAGGGCGACAGCGTCCGGGTGATCTGCGAGGTCAAGCGCTCCAGCCCCTCCAAGGGGGCACTCGCCGCCATCGCCGACCCCGCCGGGCTCGCCGCCGACTACGAGGCCGGCGGCGCGGCCGTCATCTCCGTGCTCACCGAACGCCGCCGCTTCGGCGGCTCGCTCGCCGACCTCGAGGCCGTCCGCTCCCGCGTGGACGTCCCCGTCCTGCGCAAGGACTTCATCTTCTCCTCCTACCAGCTGTGGGAGGCCCGCGCGCACGGCGCCGACGTCATCCTGCTGATCGTCGCCGCGCTCGAACAAGAAGCGCTCGTCTCCCTCATCGAGCGCGCCGAGTCCATCGGCCTCACGCCGCTGGTCGAGGTCCACGACGAGGAGGAGACCGAACGGGCGCTCGACGCCGGAGCCAAGATCATCGGCGTCAACGCGCGCAACCTGAAGACCCTGGAGGTCGACCGGGGCAACTTCACCCGCATCGCCCCGGAGATCCCCGACCACATCGTCAAGGTCGCCGAGTCCGGGGTGCGCGGCCCCCACGACCTGATCGCCTACGCGAACGAGGGCGCCGACGCCGTGCTGGTGGGCGAGTCCCTGGTGACCGGCAAGGACCCCAAGACGGCCGTCTCCGACCTGGTCGCGGCGGGCGCCCACCCGGCCCTCCGCCACGGCAGGGACTGACGCCCGTGTCCGCCGCCGTCTCCCTGTGCTCCCTCGCGCTGGCGCGCGGGTGCCGCCCGCGCGGGTGCCGTGCCCCCGCGCGGCGGGTGCGGGGGCGTTCGGTGCGGTATCACATCGGCTGCGAGCCCGGTGTGATCCGCGGGCGCCGATGGCGCTGACCTTTCCCCCGTCCCTCCCTCGGACTCCGTCCCAGTGAGGGGGACCCCCGTCCCTGTGGGCCACCGGCTCATCAGGGACGGGCGCGAGCGGGGCCAGGACATCAGCGTCAGCCCACACCAAGGAGCACCATCGGCATGCCATCCGACTACTTCATCCCGGACCCGGAGGGCCAGAGTCCCAACGTCTCGGGCTACTTCGGCGCCTTCGGCGGAAAGTTCATCCCCGAGGCCCTCGTCGCCGCCGTCGACGAGGTGGCCGCGGAGTACGAGAAGGCGAAGGCGGACCCCGCCTTCGCCGCCGAACTCGACGAACTGCTCGTCGACTACACGGGCCGCCCCAGCGCACTGACCGAGGTCAGGCGGTTCGCCGAACACGCGGGCGGTGCCCGGGTGTTCCTCAAGCGCGAGGACCTCAACCACACCGGCTCCCACAAGATCAACAATGTGCTGGGCCAGGCCCTGCTCACCAAGCGGATGGGCAAGCCCCGCGTCATCGCCGAGACCGGCGCGGGCCAGCACGGCGTGGCCACCGCCACCGCCTGCGCCCTCTTCGGCCTGGAGTGCACCATCTACATGGGGGAGATCGACACCGAGCGCCAGGCGCTGAACGTCGCCCGCATGCGGATGCTCGGCGCCGAGGTCGTCCCCGTCACCTCGGGCAGCCGCACCCTCAAGGACGCCATCAACGAGGCGTTCCGCGACTGGGTGGCGAACGTGGACCGCACCCACTACCTCTTCGGCACCGTCGCGGGCCCGCACCCCTTCCCGCAGATCGTCCGCGACTTCCACCGCGTCATCGGCGTCGAGGCGCGCCGCCAGATCCTTCAGCGCACCGGGCGCCTCCCCGACGCCGTCGCGGCCTGCGTGGGCGGCGGCTCCAACGCGATCGGCCTCTTCCACGCGTTCCTGCCCGACCCCGAGGTGCGGATCGTCGGCTTCGAGGCGGCCGGACACGGCGTGGACTCCGGCGAGCACGCCGCCACGCTGACCGCCGGCGAGCCCGGCATCCTGCACGGTTCGCGCTCCTACGTTCTCCAGGACGACGAGGGGCAGATCACCGAGCCGTACTCGATCTCGGCCGGGCTCGACTACCCGGGCATCGGCCCCGAGCACGCCTACCTCAAGGACAGCGGGCGCGGCGAGTACCGTCCCGTCACCGACGAGGCGGCGATGCGCGCACTGCGGCTGCTCTCGGAGACCGAGGGCATCATCCCGGCGATCGAGAGCGCCCACGCGCTCGCGGGCGCCCTCGAGCTGGGCCGGGAACTGGGTCCCGAGTCCCTCATCCTGGTGAACCTCTCCGGACGCGGAGACAAGGACATGGACACGGCCGCGCGCTACTTCGGCCTGTACGACGGGGAGGACCAGGAATGAGCAGCGGCAACATCGCACTGCTGGATGAGACCCTGGCGCGCGCGAAGGCCGAGAACCGGGCCGCGCTCGTCGGCTACCTGCCCGCCGGATTCCCCACCGTCGACGGGGGCATCGCGGCCTGCACGGCGCTCCTGGAGAGCGGCTGCGATGTCGTCGAGGTCGGGCTGCCGCACAGCGACCCCGTCATGGACGGGCCCCTCATCCAGACGGCCGACACCATCGCCCTCCAGGGCGGCGTGCGGATCGCGGACGTGATCCGCACGGTCCGCGAGGCGCACGCCGCCACCGGCAAGCCGGTGCTGATCATGACCTACTGGAACCCCGTGGACCGGTACGGCGCCGAACGCTTCGCCGAGGAGCTGGCAGCCGCGGGCGGCGCCGGGTGCATCCTGCCCGACCTGCCCGTCGAGGAGTCCGACGGCTGGCGCAAGGCCGCCGAGCGGGCCGGCCTCGCGACGGTCTTCGTCGTCGCGCCCAGCAGCCGCGACGAGCGCCTGTCCCGCATCACCGAGGCGGGCAGCGGCTTCGTCTACGCGGCGTCCCTGATGGGCGTCACCGGCACCCGCGAGTCCGTCGGCGCCGAGGCGCAGGAGCTGGTGTCCCGCGTGCGTACCGCCGCCGACCTGCCGGTCTGCGTCGGCCTGGGTGTCTCCACCCCCGCGCAGGCCGCGGAGGTGGCCACCTTCGCCGACGGCGTGATCGTGGGCTCGGCGTTCGTCAAACGGCTGCTGGCCGCGGACGACCTGGAGGCGGGGCTCGCGGACGTCCGCGAGCTGGCGACGTCCCTCGCCGAGGGCGTCCGGCGCTGATCCGCCGCGTGTGGCGGACGTGCGTCATGTGCGTCCGCCATGTGTGCCCCCGCCCCGGGCGACATGGTCTTCCCCTTCTTTCGTGAGGGTGCCCTCGGCCGTGGTTGGGGCGCTCCGCCCCCAAACCCCCGGGGCCTCGCCGGCCAGGCGTTGGGG
>NZ_JASKYT010000296.1:0-9103 GCF_041028275.1 Streptomyces sp. PU-14G | reverse complement strand
CTACCACAGTAGGTTCGATGAATGAACCATCAGCTTGATAGCCCCCCCCCCCCCCCCCCCCCCCCCCCCCCCCCCCCCCCCCCCCCCCCCCCCCCCCCCCCCCCCCCCCCCCTCGCCGGCCAGTCCTGGCTGCTCGCCTGGGGCGGTACCGGGCTCGCCGTCGTGGCGGGGGCCTGGTGACCGTGGGGCGGTCAGCACGGAGAGCTCCTCCGGGTCGGTCGGTTGGTTCGTTCAATGAACTGGCGAGAGCGACGAGACGCTACCACAGTAGGTTCGATGAATGAACCATCAGCTTGATAGGCTGGCCGCATGGCGCTGAAAAAGGACTACGCCGCGCAGGACTGCTCGCTCGCCCGCACCCTCGAACTGGTCGGCGAGCGCTGGACGATGCTGGTGATCCGCGACGCCTTCTACGGCGTCCGGCGCTACAGCGACTTCCTCGCCCACCTCGACATCCCGCGCGCCGTCCTCTCCACCCGGCTGCGGACGCTGACCGAGTCCGGAGTGATGGAGCGCCGCCGCTACGAACAGTCGCCGCCCCGCGACGAGTACGTGCTCACGGAGAAGGGGCGCCGGCTGTGGTCGGCGCTGTTCGCCCTGCTGATGTGGGGGCAGGAGTTCACCACGGGCGGCGCCACGGTGCGCAGGCGGTACGTCCACGCCGCCTGCGGGCACGAGTTGGAGGTGGGCGGCGGCTGCCGGGACTGCGGGCAGCCCGCCGTGCCGCCCGAGGACATCGAGGTCCACCCAGGACCCGCCGCCGAGGGCCCCACCGCCCGCCACGACCCGGTCAGCCGCGCCCTGTCGAGGCCGCACCGGCTGCTGGAACCCCTGGAGACCCAGGGCCCGTCGTCAAACGGCCCCTGCCCGAAGTGAGCAGGACGCGAGTGTGACCGCCGCTTCGCAGGAGGTGGCGGCCTTGCCGTGTCTGGTCGCGATGGTGCGGAAGGTTGTCAGCGGGCACCAGGCGCGACCCTTCGCGAGCGCGGCAGTCCGTCCTCCGCGAGGCTCGCCCCGCCTGATGGGCCCGGGCTACCGGCGGGGCTCCGCCACGCGAGCGCAGACGAACTCCGCGGAGGCGAAAAGCTCCGGTGTCAGGCGCACGCCCGTGATGCGCTCGGCGAGGGCGAAGGCCGCTTCGGTGTGTCCATCGAAGCTCGCGTCGTCCCCCTCGCTGAGGTCGAAGCCCGACTCCCGCATCGCGGTGAGCAGTTCGTCCGGATGGCTGCCGTCTCGACGGCGAGGGAAGAGGGGTTCGAAATGCAGGCGGGTGACACCATCCTCGTACCAGGAGAAGTGGTCGACCGCGTTGATGTTCCGGAAGTGGGAGACCACCGTGCGGCCACGCGAAACGGGAAGCATCCTTGTGTCGTCGACGCCCAGGTAGCCGTTGTACTCGACCATCAGCGACCAGTCGCCGACGGAGGCGATCCCGACGAAGTACGCGCCCAGCCTCCACTCCTCGTCGGTCAGCCGGCCCAGCTCGGCCACGCCAGTTATCCGCTCGCCGGGCTCGGCTTCCAGAGCCGTGAGCAGTGCGTCGGGAGAAAGTCCTTGGACGAGCGTGACGCAGTACGCCTCCATGAGGTGCTGGTACTGCTCTTCGAGCCACCCGTAATCGGCGGCGGTGCTGTGGTTGTTCACGCCTGCAGCATGGCAGGAGGCACTGACACCTGACGCCGGCGGGTGGTGGGCCGGCGGCTCAGGACTCAGGGCCCGGGGCTCATGACCGGGGGCTCAGGGTTCAGAACAGCTTGCCCGGGTTGAGGATGCCGTGCGGGTCGAAGGCGTTCTTGACGGCGCGGTGCATCTCCAGGCTGACCGGGCCCAGTTCCTCGGCAAGCCAGGTCTTCTTCAGCAGGCCGACCCCGTGCTCGCCGGTGATGGTGCCGCCCAGCTTCAGGCCCAGTTCCATGATCTCGTCGAAGGAGAGCCTGGCGCGGCGGGACTCGTCCTCGTCGGTGGCGTCGAAGCAGACCGTGGGGTGGGTGTTGCCGTCCCCGGCATGGGCGCAGACCCCGATGGTCAGGCCGTGCCGCTCGGCGATCTCGGCGGTGCCGTCGAGCAGGTCGGCGAGGCGGGTGCGCGGGACGCAGACGTCGTCGATCATCGAGGTGCCCTTGACGGCCTCCAGCGCGGTCAGCGCGGCCCGCCGTGCCTGGAGCAGCATCTCGGACTCGGCCGGGTCCTCGGCCGGGACCACCTCGCTCGCCCCGGCCGCCGCACACAGGTCGCCGACCGCGCGCAGCTGCGGCGCCGGATCCGGTGTGTCGAAGGCCGCGAGCAGCAGGGCTTCGGTGGTCTCGGGGAGCCCCATCTTCGTCATGGCGTTGACGGCCCGCACGGTCGTGCGGTCCATCAGCTCCAGCAGGGCGGGCGTGTGCCCGGCCTCCATGATCCGGCAGACCGCGTCGCAGGCCGCGCCCGTGGAGGGGAACTCGGCGGCGAGGGCGAGTTGCCGGGAGGGCTCGGCCTTCAGCGCGAGGGTGGCGCGGACGACGATGCCCAGGCTCCCCTCCGAGCCGACGATCAGCCGGGTGAGGTCGTAGCCGGCCACGCCCTTGGCGGTGCGGCGTCCGGTGGTCAGCAGCCGGCCGTCCGCGAGGACGACGTCGAGTCCGAGCACGTATTCGGCCGTCACCCCGTACTTGACGCAGCACAGCCCGCCGGAGCCCGTGCCGATGTTGCCGCCGATCGTGCACATCTCCCAGCTGGAGGGGTCCGGCGGGTAAAAGAGCCCGTGCTCGTTCACGGCCCGGGAGAGCGTGGCGTTGACGACTCCCGGCTCGACGACCGCGATCCGGTCGACCGGGTTGATCTCCAGGATGCGGTCCATCCGTACGAGGGACAGCAGTACGCATCCGTCGGTGGCGTTCGCCGCTCCGGACAGCCCCGTGCGGGCGCCCTGCGGGACGACGGGGACCCGCAGGGCGTTCGCGGTGCGCATGGTGTGCTGGACCTGTTCGACGGTACGCGGCACGACCACGGCCGTCGGGGCACCGGCGGGGCAGAAGCTGGCCATGTCGTTCGCGTAGGAGGCGAGGACGTCGGGGTCGGTCAGCAGCGCGTCCCCGGGGAGGCCTTCGGCCAGCCGTTCGATCAGCTCGCTCATGTCCCCAGCCTGGCAGGCGGCGGACGGCACGGGAAGTCCCCGGACCTGCCGCCCTGTCGACCTGCCGACCTGCCGGCCTGCCGGCCTGCCGGCCTGCTGATCCGGCTGATCCTGCCTGGGCGCCGCCCTCTCACCGGGCCGCTTCACGGGCGGCGGTGGGAGGGCGGGGCCCAGGCTCCCCTCCTACAGGCCCTACAGGTCCTGCGGGTCCTGCGAGTCCTACAGGTTGCCGCGCCGGTCCTGTTCCCGCTCGATGGCTTCGAACAGCGCCTTGAAGTTGCCCTTGCCGAAGCCCATGGAGCCGTGCCGTTCGATCATTTCGAAGAAGACGGTCGGGCGGTCCTGGACCGGCTTGGTGAAGATCTGCAACAGGTAGCCGTCCTCGTCGCGGTCGACGAGGATCTTCAGCTCGCGCAGGGTCTCCACGGGCACGCGGGTCTCGCCCGCCCACTCCCCCAGCGTGTCGTAGTAGGCGTCGGGGGTGTCGAGGAACTGGACGCCGGCGGCCCGCATGGCCCGGACCGAGGAGACGATGTCGTTCGTGGCGAGCGCGATGTGCTGGACGCCCGCGCCGCCGTAGAACTCCAGGTACTCGTCGATCTGGGACTTCTTCTGGGCGACGGCGGGCTCGTTGATGGGGAACTTGACCTTGAGCGTGCCGTCGGCGACGACCTTCGACATGAGCGCGGAGTACTCGGTGGCGATGTCGTCGCCGACGAACTCCTTCATGTTCGTGAAGCCCATGACCTTGTTGTAGAAGCCGACCCACTCGTTCATCCGGCCGAGTTCGACGTTGCCGACGCAGTGGTCGACGGCCTGGAACACCCTCTTTTCCGGCGGGGCGACCATCGGGGCCATGGCGGCGAAGCCGGGCAGGTAGGGGCCGTCGTAGCCGGTGCGCTCGACGAGGGTGTGGCGGGTCTCGCCGTAGGTGGCGATGGCGGCACGGACGACGGTGCCGTGCTCGTCCTTGGTCTCGTAGGGCTCCTCGATGCCGCGGGCGCCGTGTTCGACGGCGTACGCGTACGCCGCGCGGGCGTCGGGGACCTCGATGGCCAGGTCGATGACGCCGTCGCCGTGGGCGGCGACGTGCTCGGCGAGGAAGCGGCCCCAGTCGGTGGTGGGGCGGATGACGGAGGTGAAGACGAAGCGGGCCGAGCCGGATTCCAGGACGTAACTGGCCGTCTCGCGGCTGCCGTTCTCGGGCCCCGAGTAGGCGACGGTCCGCATGCCGAACGCGGTGGAGTAATAGTGGGCCGCCTGCTTGGCGTTGCCGACGGCGAAGACGACCGCGTCCATCCCCTTGACCGGGAAGGGGTCTGCCTGCCGTGCGGTCTGCGGTGCTGCTGCGCTGGTGGGTGTTCCCGGGGATGCAGTCATGGCGGAAGCGTCCCGCCGGTCCGCAAGGTGCGCAATAGTTTGCGTTTTTACTGGGCAACTTGTTCAGCAGGACCCGGGTTCGGGCGGACGATGTGCGCAATCTGTGCACCCTCACTCCGCCCCCACGCCCACGCTGCGAGGGAGAGGACGCCATGGGCATCGACCGGCTGGACGCGCGCATGCTGGAACTGCTCGCCGAGGAGCCCAGGATCGGGGTGCTGGAGCTCTCCCGACGGCTCGGTGTGGCCCGCGGGACGGCGCAGGCGCGGCTCGACCGGCTGACCTCGGGCGGGGTCATCCGCGGTTTCGGCCCGGAGGTCGATCCGGCCGCCCTCGGCTATCCGGTCACCGCGTTCGCCACCCTGGAGATCAAGCAGGGCCAGGGCGCGGACGTGCGGGCCCACCTGGCGACGGTGCCCGAGGTGCTGGAGCTGCACACCACGACCGGCAGCGGCGACATGCTCTGCCGCCTGGTCGCCCGCTCGAACGCCGACCTGCAACGGGTGATCGACCTGGTCCTCGGCATCCAGGGCATCGTCCGCGCCTCCACCGCCATCGTCATGGAGAACCCGGTGCCGCCGCGGATCGTGCCCCTCGTCCGCCAGGCCGCCGACGACAGCGAACAGCGCTGAACGAGGAACAGCGCTGAACGAGGGACAGCGCTCAACGACCGGAACGCCGCCGCCCGGCGAGGTCCCACCTACCCTGCGCGGAGCCGCCTCAGCAGTGCGGGACGTCCCCGTCCGTGCGGATCTCCTTGAGCGCGTCGAGCGCGCCGTCCAGCGTGCTGACCGGCACCAGCCGCAGCCCCGAGGGCAACTGGGCGCTCGCCTCGCCGCACTGCGACTTGGGCACCAGGAACCAGGTGGCTCCGTCGCGCCGGGCGGCCTGCGTCTTGAGCGGGATGCCGCCGACCGGGCCGACCTCGCCCTTCCCGTCGATGGTGCCCGTACCCGCGATGGTGCGGCCACCGGTGAGCCCACCGGCGCCGGTCCCGTCGCCGTCCAGCTTGTCGACGATGCCGAGCGCGAAGAACAGGCCGGCGCTGGGCCCGCCCACATCGCCGAGGCGCAGCGTGACATCGACGTCGTCCGGTGACATATGGAGCTGTCGCAGGGCGGCGGTGACGGCCTTGTCCTGGGAACTCTTCATCTCCTGGGCGATGCGCCGCTCGGCGTCCCGGGTGTCGCCGCCGCCGGGGTAGACGGCCTCGCGGGGCATCACGGCCCGGTCGTCGCGGAACCAGGAGCGCACCACGTCCGGGAGGCGCACGGTGGCCCCCGGCTGGGTGGCGGCGATGGTCACCGACAGCAGCCGCCCTTTGTCCTTGCCGTCCTTGCCGTCCATGCCGTCCTTGCCCTGCGACCGCGCGCCCTCGACGGAGATGACGGGCTTGCCGCCGCGCTTGCCGAGCACGTTCGCGGTCTCCCCGGGCTGGGCGAGCGAGTACGGCAGCGGTGCGCACAGCGCCACGACGAACAGCAGGACGACGGGCAACGCGCACAGCGCCAGGACGCGGCCACGGGTCAGCCGCGGGCGCGGGCTGCCGGGGCCCTGGGTGCGGGTGCTGGATTCGGACACCCCCGCAATCTACCGACCCCGGCAGGCGCCGAACGCGCGCGGGGCCGCACCGCGCCCTGCCCGCGCCCATGCGGTGCCACCCGGAGGGCGCCCATGCGGTGCCACCCGGAGGGAAGGACACGGCCCGCGGCTCAGCCCAGCACGCCGACTCCACCCAGCTGAGCACGGAGACTCAGCCCAGCACGCCGACTCCACCCAGCTCAGCACGGAGACTCAGCCCAGCACGCCGACTCCACCCAGCTCAGCACGGAGACTCAGCGCAGCGCGTCGGCGACCTGGTTGGCGGCGCGGACGACGCGGTGCCCTATGCGCTCGGCCACCGTCTCGGAGAGCATCACCACGCCCACGCTGCCCTCGATGCCGCTGACCCCGAGCACGGGGGCGGCGGCGCCGCTGGCGCCCGCCTCCAGTTCGCCGTGGGTGAGGACGAATCCGGGGTCCCGTTCGTCGTCGGGTCTGCGCCCGTCGAGTATCGCCCGGCCCGCGGCGCCCTTGTCGAGGGGATGCCGGAAGCCGGTGCGGTAGGCCACGTGGTAGTCCGTCCAGCTCGGTTCGACGACCGCGACCGCCAGGGCCTCGGAGCCGTCCACCAGGGTGAGGTGCGCGGTGGCGCCGACGTCCTCGGCCAGCGAGCGGAGCGCGGGCAGCGCCGCCTCCCTGACCAGGGGGTGGACCTGCCGTCCGAGGCGGAGCACGCCGAGCCCGACGCGGGCCCTGCCGCCCAGGTCGCGGCGGACCAGGGCGTGCTGTTCCAGGGTGGCGAGCAGCCGGTAGACCACCGTGCGGTTGACGCCGAGCTTGTTGGACAGCTCGGTGACGGTGAGGCCGTGGTCGGTGTCGGCCAGTAACGTGAGGACACGCAGCCCTCGGTCGAGCGTCTGAGAGGTCTCCGCGGTCACGACGCCCCCCTCCCTCGGGTGAGTGACGGCAGCCGCGGATGCCGACGCGTGAGGGGTCGCCTCCCCGGCCCCCGGCCTGGGTCGGCACCCCGAGCGCAGCGCTGGAGGCCGCCGGTCGCGGTGGCACTTGCAAGAGCTGTTGCGTAACAGGCTGGGCAAGCTGAGTGTCAACGGGATAACCGGCCGCCCGTGGCGGCATCGCCACGGGGCGTGTGTCCGGGGAATGTAGCGAGGCGCACCGCTGACCGGAAGAGTCTGTCCAGAATCCGGTCTTCTCCTGCCCGTGTTCGCCGTGAACATCCCGAAAAAGCCGCCCTCGCGGGGGGGCGGTCCCGGTCGGGGCAGCGCGCTACTTCATCCGTGTCGCCCACTCGCGGACCTTGGCGATGCGGGCCTCGATCTGCCCGGCCGTCGCCTCCGCGCTGGGCGGCCCGCCGCAGACGCGGCGCAGCTCGGTGTGGACGACCCCGTGCGGCTTGCCGCTCTGGTGGACGTAGGCGCCCACGAGGGTGTTGAGCTGTTTCCGCTTCTCCAGCAGTTCCTTGTGCGTGACGACGGGGCGCTGCTCGGCGGGCTTCTCCAGCAGGTCGGCCTCGCTGTCCGGCTTCTTCCTGCTGTGCGCGATCTGCCGCGCCTGCCGCTTCTGGAGCAGCATCTGCACCTGGTCCGGCTCCAGCAGCCCGGGGATGCCGAGGTAGTCCTGCTCCTCCTCGCTGCCGGGGTGCGCCTGCATGCCGAACTCGGCGCCGTCGTACATCACCCGGTCGAAGACGGCATCCGACTCCAGCGCCTCGAAGGGCAGCTGGTCCTGTTCCCCGGTGTCCTCATCCTGTTCCCGCTCGGCCTCCTTGAGCAGGTCGGCCTCTTCGGCGTACGGGTCGTCCTCGGTGTCCTTCTTCGGCTTGTCGAGGACGTGGTCGCGCTCGACCTCCATCTCGTTGGCGAAGGTCAGCAGCGTGGGGATCGTCGGCAGGAAGACCGAGGCGGTCTCGCCGCGCCGCCGGGAGCGGACGAAGCGGCCGACGGCCTGCGCGAAGAACAGCGGGGTGGAGACGGTCGTCGCGTACACGCCGACCGCCAGGCGCGGCACGTCCACGCCCTCGGAGACCATCCGCACGGCGACCATCCACCGGTCCTCGCCGTGCCGGAAGTCCTCGATGCGCTGGGAGGCGCCGGTGTCGTCGGACAGGACGACGGTCGGCCCCGTGCCGGTGATCTCGCGCAGCAGCTTGGCGTAGGCGCGGGCCTGGTCCTGATCGGAGGCGATGACGAGGCCGCCCGCGTCCGGCACCGCCTTGCGGACCTCGCTCAGCCGGTGGTCGGCCGCGCGCAGCACGGCGGGCATCCACTCGCCGCGCGGGTCGAGCGCGGTGCGCCAGGCCTGGGAGATCGCGTCCTTGGTCATCGGCTCGCCGAGCCGCGCCTCGATCTCGTCCCCCGCCTTGGTGCGCCAGCGCATGTTGCCGCTGTAGGAGAGGAAGATGACGGGCCGCACGACGCCGTTGGCGAGCGCGTCGCCGTAGCCGTAGGTGTAGTCGGCCACCGAGCGGCGCACCCCGTCGCCGTCCTCGGCGTACTCGACGAACGGGATCGGGTTGGTGTCCGAGCGGAAGGGCGTGCCGGTCAGTGCCAGGCGCCGGGTCGCCGGCTCGAACGCCTCCAGGCACGCCTCGCCCCACGAGCGGCTGTCGCCGGCGTGGTGGATCTCGTCGAGGATGACCAGGGTCTTGCGCTGTTCGACGCGGTTGCGGTGCAGCATGGGCCGCACGCCGACGCCCGCGTAGGTGACGGCGACCCCGTGGTACTCCTTGCTCAACGGTCCCGCGCTGTAGTCGGGGTCCAGCTTGATCCCCACGCGCGCCGCCGCCTCGGCCCACTGCTTCTTCAGGTGCTCGGTCGGCGCGACGACGGTCACCTGCTGCACCACGTGGTGGTGCAGCAGCCACGAGGCGAGCGTCAGGGCGAACGTCGTCTTGCCCGCGCCCGGGGTCGCGACCGCCAGGAAGTCGCGCGGCTGCCGCTCCAGGTACGCGTCCATCGCCGCCTGCTGCCAGGCCCGCAGCTTGTTGGCCGTGCCCCAGGGGGCCCGGCCGGGGAAGGCGGGTGACAGGTGCGTGTTGTTGCTGGGGGT
>NZ_JASKYT010000295.1:0-9635 GCF_041028275.1 Streptomyces sp. PU-14G | reverse complement strand
GCCGCCCCCCACCGCACCACCCGCAACGGGCGACGCGACCCGCGCACACGGGGTGGAGACCGGACCACCCCCCATGCCGTCCAGCACACCGCAGTCCGCGCCACCACTGGCCGACTGGCTGCGGTTGCCCCGTCCCGACGCCCTGCCCGGCGTGTGGCGCTGCGGGTACCAGCCGCGCCCACCGGAGGACCCCGACCGCATCCCCGCTCGGCAACTGGTCAGCGGCGCACTCATCTCGTTCCTGATGGGCTGGCTGCTGTGGTCGCTGCTGTGGAACGGGTATCTGGGGGACTACTGGAAATGGCCGCTTCTCGCTCTCGTCCCGGACTCCTGGCGGGAGCCCGGGGAGGACCACACCCTCTTCGGGTGGGCGACCCGCCTCTACAGCACCGCGGTGTTCGTGGGCTTGGCGGTCTTCTTCGGTCGCATCGGCCGATGGGACGAGCTTCTTCGTCGCGCGGGCGCACTCCTGCGTGATGACGGTGCACGCAACCAGGCAGGCGTCACCCCCGACCGCGTCGCCGAACCGTCTCCCGCCCCCCCTCCTCACCTGGACCCCGTCGAGTGGCCCGCGTTGCGTTCCGGTGGGGCAGGGGAGGCCGCTGAGCGGCTGGCGGCGGAGTTGCGGGCGGGGCTGATGACGGATGTCGACCATGCCCGCATCGACCGGGCGTGGCAGACGGTACGGGCGCGGCCGCAGCGTCTGTCGGCGTTCGTGGACGGGGTGGTCAATGAGGGGGCGGGTGCCTGTCGTCACCCTTCGGGCGCTCGGGATCTCCCCGTCAGGGCCGCGCAGCATGATCTGTCGGTGCGGCAGGTACGGATCGGCAGGGCAGCCGACTCGGAGCGCAATCCGCACGAGTACCGGGGGGCGGGTGTGGCGCTGGACCCCTCGCTGCTGGGGACGTCGGCGCTGGCCGTCGGGCCGCCGGGGACGGGCAAGACGACGAAGCTGGCCCGGCCCGTGGTGGAGTCGCTCTGCTTGCAGGCGTTGGCGGGGCAGGCCGCGGTGATCGCGGTGAGTCCCGCCGGCTCCCACTTCGTGCACGACGAGTCCTTCGATCTGGTGGTGCGGTTGGGGCATCCCGACTCCACCCACGACCTGGATCCGTACGGGGGCACGACGGACCCGGACGAGGCCGCCGGCATGCTGGCCGAGGCGCTGGTGGGTGACCTGACGGCGGCCTTGCCGGGCGGGGACAGCCGTCGTGCGGCCACGGCGCTGGCGCAGCTCATCGGCCCGTTCGCGGCGGTGCACCGGCGCTTCCCCGCGGTGCCTGAGCTGCGGGAGCTGCTGGACGGTGCTCCGGGCGCGCTGGACGCGCTGCGGGAGGCCCTGCGCGCGCAGGGGCAGAGCGCCCAGCTGCGCGAGCTGGACGCTTTCGAGCGCCAGTCCGGGCGTGCGGGGGACGTGGCCGCGCTGCTGGCCGACCGTATCGCGCTGCTGGACAGGCCGGCCTTCGCGGACTTCTTCCTGCCCGAGGGGAGTCCCAGGGCAGAAGGCCGGCGCCCCTTCTCGCTTCGGGCGCTGGAGTATCCGCTCAGGGTCCGCATCGACCTGCCGGAGCGGGGGCACGCGGAGGCGTCGCGCATTCTGGCGCGGCTGGTGCTGGCGCAGTTCACCGAGTGCGCCGTCGCGCGGGCCGATCAGTCGCTGTTCACCTGCCTGGTGCTGGACGACGCGGCGCAGACCGTCACGCCTCAGGCGTTGCGCGGGCTGCAGCGGCTGCGCTCGGCGCACGCCGGTGTGCTGCTCACGCTGCGCGCTCTGGACGAGGTGCCCGAGCCGTTGCGCGGCCCGCTGCTGGGGGCGGTGGGGTGCCGGATGGTGTGTGCGGGGGTCACTCCGTGGGACGCGGAGCGGTTCGCCGAGGTATGGGGGACGGAGTGGGTGCAGACCCGTACGGTGACCAATCGGCAGCTGGTCTCGGACGAGCCGGTCACGCGGATGCTGCACGCGGTCAGGCGGCTGGCGACGGGTAAGCATGTGACGGCCGAATCGGTCACCGTCCGTAGTGAGCAGCGGGAGCGGTGGTCGGCGTCCGATCTGGCCAACGAGCTGCAGCCCGAGCATGCGGTTCTCTCCTTCACCACGGTGCGTGGCGAGCGCACCCCGCCGATCCTCACCAAGCTGGGGGAGTGACGGGACCGCTCCGGCCGAGGCAGAGCCGCTGGGGAGCCCAGGCAGAGCTTGCTGGCGAGCGGAGGCGGAGCCGCTGGGGAGCCGAGAGGGGACGGGCGGAACCCGGACCGCGCCCGATCGAGTGAATGACCGAACGGGGGCGGACGCCTGTACGGTGAAATGCGTTATGCCTCCGACTCTTGCCACGCTCGTCCAGAACTCCGCGCTCCGCCTCTCCGTGCTCGCGGGGCACGACCGGCTGGACGCGTCCGTGCGGTGGGCGCACTCCAGCGAGCTGGCGGATCCGACGCCGTACATGGACGGCGGCGAGCTCATACTCTTCACGGGTCTCAAGCTGGACGCGGACGACCCCGAGGTGATGGACGCCTATGTGCACAAGCTCGTCGGCAAGGGTGTGGTGGGTCTCGGCTTCGCCGCCGGGGTCAACTACGACGGGGTGCCCGGGCCGCTCGTCGAGGCGTGCCGGAGCGCGGACCTTCCGCTGCTCGAGGTGCCGCGGCGCACTCCGTTCATCGCGATCAGCAAGGCCGTTTCGGCGGACATCGCGGCGGAGCAGTACCGGGCTGTGACGGCCGGGTTCGACGCGCAGCGTGAGATGACCCGGGCCGCGCTCTCGCGCGAGGGACCGTCCGCGCTGCTCGCCCGGCTGGCTTCGCAGGTCGACGGGTGGGCAGCGCTCTACGACGCGTCCGGCTCCGTCGTCGCGACAGCCCCTGCCTGGGCGGTGCGGCGCGCGGCGCGTTTCGTGGGCGACGCCGAGCGGCTGCGGGACCGGCCGACGCCGGCCAGCGCGGTCGTCAGTGAGGCGGACAGCGGTGACGACCGCGTCGAACTCCAGTCGGTCGGCAGCGGCAGACGCGCCAAGGCCGTACTGGCGGTCGGGACTGCGGCGCCGTTGGGTACGGCGGAACGGTACGCCGTGAACTCGGCGATCGCCTTGCTGACTCTCACCATGGAGCGCTCCCGTGCCCTGCAGGAGGCGGAGCAGCGGCTGGGGGCCGCGGTCATGAAGATGCTGCTCGTCGGCGAGGGGGATCACGCCCGCGCGGTCGCCGGGCAGCTGTACGGCGGTTTGCTGGACGCTCCGATGCGGGTCATCGTCGCGGAGCCCGCTTCCGCCGCCGCCGCGCGGTACGCGCAAGACAGCATCGCGGCGGCCCATGCGAGGGCTTCGAGCGCTTCGGGTGCTTCGCGCGCGTCGGGTGTTCCTGGCCCCTCCGCGCGCCCGGCCGGGACGCCCCGCGCGGGGGTGGGGGCCGCCGCCGGCCCGGGCCCCTCCGCGGCGACTGCCGCCGTGCACTCCTCCTCCACCGCTCCCACCGGTTACCTCGCCCGTGCGGGCGAGCCCTGCGGTCTGACCGACCTGGCGGGCTTCTCCGGCGGCGCGCCCACCGTCTCCGGGGCGAGGGAGGCCAAGGCGTCGACGGCGAGGAAGGTTCCCGCGCCGAAGGCGGCTCCTTCCGCCCCCTCCGCGTCCAGGGGGAGACCCACGTCTCCGACGGCGGCACCGTCCGCCAAGGAGCCTGTCCCCAAGGAGCCCGTCACCAAGGAGGCCGCCCCTCCTGCGCGGTCCGGCTCCGGTCACGGCTCCGGCTCCGGCTCCGGTTCAGGTCACGATTCCGGTCCCGGTCACGGTTCCGGTCCCGGTCACGGTTCCGGCCCCGCACACGGGGTCGGCTCCGTCGCGTCGACGGCGGCCGGCGTGGTGGTCGCTCCGGGCGGCGGGCCGCAGGCTGACAGCTCCGACGCAGGGCGGCTGGGGCAGATCGTCTGGCCGCTGGAAGAGCTCGCCGACACGATCGAGACGGCAGCCGCACGCAACGGGGAAGCTGTGCTCGTGGTGCCTGACGGGGCGCGACTGGTCGTGCTGGCGTCGGACGGGGGTGCCGCGGCAGCCGCGTGCGCCGAGTTCGCCGCGACGGCCGGTGCCGCGCAGCCGGGTCGGCGGCCCGAGAGGGGAGCCGAGGAAGGGCTGTCGATCGGCGTGTCCGCCCCGGCGGGGCTGCCGGCCGCCGCCGTCGCGTTCAAGCAGGCCGACCAGGCGCTGTCCGTCGCCAGACGGCGCGGGGTGCCGCTCGTCGAGCACGAGGACGTGGCTGCGGGCTCGGTTCTGCCGCTGCTCGCCGATGACGCGGTGCGTGCGTTCGCGGACGGGCTGCTGCGGGCGCTGCGCGAACACGACGCGAACGGCAGGGGCGATCTGGTCGCCTCGCTGCGGGCCTGGCTCTCCCGGCACGGCCAGTGGGATGCGGCTGCGGCGGAGCTGGGCGTGCACCGGCACACCCTCCGGTATCGCATGCGCCGCGTGGAGGAGATCCTGGGGCGTTCGCTGGACGATCCCGATGTCCGCATGGAGCTGTGGCTGGCCCTCAAAGCCACCAGTTGAGCTGTTTCCGGGCCCTTCCCCTGTGAGGGACACCTGTGCGGGACGACCGGCACAGGGACATTGCGTAGCACGCTCCCGCACAAGTGCTACGTTCCGGACAAGAAGCGGTCGGGCTCACACGGCCTACGGTGGACGCGGAAACAGAGCCACTCATCCGCATCCGGAAGGCGATCCGCAGTGACGACAGCGAATTCTCCTCACGCATTCTGGCTCGCCGGCCGCAAGGCCACCGGCGACAGCATCCTCGATGTCACCTCGCCGTGGGATGGCCGGCACGTCGGCGCCGTCAGCATTCCGACCGCCGAGCAGGTGGAGGAGTCCGTGGCCGCCGCTGTCGCGGTCGCCGACGAGTTCTCCGCGACGCCGGCCCACGTCCGGGCCGCCGCGCTCGACCACGTCACGCGCCGCCTGGAGGAGCGTGCGGGCGAGATCGCCGAGTTGATCTCCGCCGAGAACGGCAAGCCCATGAAGTGGGCGCGCGGTGAGGTCGGCCGCTGTGTGTCCGTCTTCCGCTGGGCCGCCGAGGAGGCGCGCCGCTTCAACGGCGGCGAGGCCCAGCGCCTCGACTCGGACGCGGGCGGCACGGGCCGGCTCGCCTTCACCCGCCGCTTCCCCTACGGCCCTGTCCTGGGAATCGCGCCGTTCAACTTCCCGCTCAACCTATGCGCCCACAAGGTGGCCCCGGCGATCGCGGTCGGCACTCCGATCATTCTCAAGCCGGCACCCGCCACGCCGCTGTCGGGGCTGCTGCTGGGTGAGCTGCTCGCCGAGACGGACCTGCCGGCCGGGTCGTGGTCGGTGCTGCCGGTGCCGAACGACCAGATGCCGGGTCTGGTGCAGGACGAGCGGCTGCCGATCATCTCCTTCACGGGTTCCGCGCCGGTCGGCTGGTCCATCCTCGACTCGGCGCCGCGCAAGCGGGTCACGTTGGAGCTGGGCGGCAACGGCGCCGCTGTCGTCCTCGCCGACTACTCCTCCGAGGCGGACCTCGACTGGGCGGCGCAGCGCATCGCCACCTTCTCCAATTACCAGGCGGGACAGTCCTGCATCTCGGTGCAGCGGGTGGTCGCCGACGCGTCCGTGTACGACCGCCTGGTGCCCAAGGTCGTGGCCGCGGTCGAGGCGCTCAACACCGGCGACCCTTCCGACGAGTCGACGGATGTCGGCCCGCTGGTGAGCGAGGAGGCCGCGCGCCGTGTCGAGTCGTGGGTGGGCGAGGCCGTCTCCCGCGGCGCGAAGGTGCTCACGGGCGGCAAGCGGGACGGCGCGAGCGTCGAGCCGACCGTCCTGGAGAACGTCCCCGCGGACACCCAGATCGGCTGCGAGGAGGTCTTCGGACCCGTCATGTCGTTCGTGAAGGTGGACGGCGAGAAGGAGGCCTTCGCGGCGGTCAACGACTCCAGGTACGGCCTGCAGGCCGGTCTGTTCACGCATGACGTGCAGGCCGCCTTCCGGGCGCACCGTGGCCTGGAGGTCGGCGGTGTCGTCGTGGGGGACGTGCCGTCCTACCGCGCCGACCAGATGCCGTACGGAGGCGTCAAGGACTCCGGCGTGGGCCGTGAGGGGGTGCGCTTCGCGATGGAGGACTACACCTACGAGCGCGTCATGGTGCTCACGGGCCTCGATCTCTGAGCATCCGAGCCTCCGGCCTCGACCTCTGAGTATCCGAGTCTCCGAGCCGCCGGTCTTCGGGCCGCTGGTCTCCGAGCCGCTGGTCTTCGGGCCGCCGGTTTTCGAACCACCCACCCTCCGCCTCGGCTCCGAGGGTGGGTGGCCCCGGGCCGGGCCGCTGCTGCGCCGCTGCCGGGCGCCCGCTCCAGGGTGTCCGGCAGCGGCGTACCGGCTTCTTGCCTGTCCGTGTTCCGGCCCCGCCTTCTTCCTCCCCCCCCTCCAGGTCGCCTCGTCCGGGGGGTGGCCGCCGTGCGGGCCCCTTTCCGTACCTACTAGTACGTACGGTGGTCTAAGGTGTCCCCATGAGCGGTACGGACACGGCCCGGAGGCTGATCGAGGCCACCCAGGAACTCCTGTGGGAGCGCGGTTACGTGGGCACCAGCCCCCGCGCCATCCAGCAGCGGGCCCAGGTGGGTCAGGGCAGCATGTATCACCACTTCGGAGGCAAGCCCGACCTGGCGCGAGCGGCGGTGCGCAGGAGTGCGGAGGAGTTGCGGGCGCTCGCGGACGCGGAACTGGCGCGCGAGGGAAGCGCACGCGAGCGCGTGGCGGCGTATCTGCGGCGGGAACGCGAGGTGCTGCGCGGCTGCCGGCTCGGCGGACTGGCCCAGGACCCGGACGTGGTCGCCGACCCGGAACTGCGCGCGCCGCTCAGTCAGACCTTCGCCTGGTTGCGGACCCGGCTGGCCGGCGTACTCGAAGAGGGGCGCGCCACCGGGGAGTTCGGGCCTGCCCTGGACCCCGCCCGGGTGGCTGCCGCGATCGTCGCCGTCGTGCAGGGAGGTTACGTGCTCGCGCGTTCGGCCGGTGATCCCGGGCCGTTCCACGAGGCGGCGGACGGCCTCCTGGCGCTCCTGGACGCGCATGCGACCGGAACCGGCGCTGCCGCGGGCGCCGCGTCATGACGTCCGATCGCGGGGCGTCCGACTGCGGGATGTCCGACTGCGGGGCGTCCGATTGCGGGGCGTCCGGTGGGGGAAGCTCCGAGGGTGGGTCACGGGCCGACCCAGGAGCCGTCCCGGCCCCCGGTAGTACCGTGGCCCACGCGCCGTCGACCGGCGAGATGGGTTCTCCCGCTGTCCGGACGGTTCTTGGGGACCTCCCAGGAGCTGAGCTGGGCGTCTGCGACAGCCACGATCACCTCTTCTTGCGCAGCCCCCGGCTGCCCGGCCAGGAACTGAGCGACACGGACGCCGCGGAGCGTCAACTGCGCGAGTTCGCCGCGCACGGGGGCCGGAGCCTCGTGCAGTGGACGCCCTACGGGATGGGCCGCCATACCGGCGCGCTGGCGGAACTGGCTCGGCGCACGGGTGTCCGTCTGGTCGCGGCGACGGGGCTGCACCAAGCCGCCCACTACGCCGAGGAGCCCCCGGCCGACCTGGCGGAGCTCTTCGTGGAGGAGCTGACCTCGGGGGTGCGCGGCGGTATCTGCGGGGCGGCACCGAGGGCGGGGCTGATCAAGGTCGCCGGGGACTTCCACGGGCTCGGTCCGTACGCGCGGCGGACGATGTCGGCCGCGGCGGAGGCCCACCACGCGACCGGCGCCCCGATCGCCGTCCACCTCGAACTGGGCACGGGCGCGGCGGAGGTGCTCACCCTCCTGTGTGAGCGGCTGGGGGTGCCACCGTCCCGCGTGCTGCTGGGGCATCTGGGCCGGTGTCCGGACATCCGGATGCAACGGGAGGTGGCGCGCTCCGGTGCCTGGCTGGTGTTCGACGGCCCCTCGCGGGCCCATCACGCAACGGACTGGCGGCTGTTCGACAGCCTCGCGGATCTGGCGGAGCGCGGGCATGGCGACCGCCTGCTTCTGGGCGGCGACACGGTCACCGCGACGGCGCGGTCCGAGGGCGGGGTGCCGCAGGTGAGCCGCGTGCTGCAGCCGCGTGTGGCGCGCGAGTTGGGCGAGAGCCTCGCCCGGCGCATCTTCGTCGACAATCCCGCGCAGGCCTTCGCCGCCCACTGGAGGAGCTGAGCCGCCACCCGCCACCCTCTGACCGTCAGCCGTCAGCCGTCAGCCGTCAGCCGTCAGCCGTCAGCCGTCAGCCGTCAGCCGTCAGCCGACAACTCAGGGGTGCTACGAAAAGTTCCCGAACGAATCTGCACGGGCCTCAACCGAAACCATCCGATCAGCGAGGAGTACCGACCGTGTTCGTCTTTGCGCAGATCAGTGACCTCCACCTCGGTCAGGACAGGGGAGACGAGGGAGCGCGGGCGCGCGCTCGCGCCGAACGGGTGCTGGCCCGGCTCGCCGGCCTCCCCGGCGAGTTGGATGCTGTGCTGCTCACCGGGGACATCGCCGACCACGGGACAGAGGGCGAGTACCGGCTGGCGGCCAAGTTGTTCGCCGAGCACGGTGTTCTGCCGCTCATCTGTCCCGGCAACCACGACGTGCGCGGCCCGTATCGCTCCGTCCTGCTCGGCGGAGACGCGGCCGACGCCTCACCTGTCAACCAGGCACACCACCTGCTCGGCGCGACGCTCCTGATGTGCGACTCCAGCGTGCCCGGCAAGGGTCACGGCCGTCTCGACGACACGACGCTCGCCTGGCTCGAGGCGGAGCTGAGCGCGGCGCCGGACGACAAGCCCGCCTTCGTCTGCTTCCACCATCCGCCCGTTCCGCTGCACGGCCAGTACGTCGACGCCATCCGGCAGTTCGGCGAGGAGCGTCTTGCCGAGGTCGTGGGCCGGCACGAGCACGTCGCGGGTCTCCTGTGCGGGCACAGCCACACTCCCGCGGTCACCACCTTCGCGGGTCTGCCGCTGGTGGCGGCGCCCGGGGTGGTCTCGACGCTCAGGATGCCCTGGGAGGGTGAGGACGATGGGCCTCTCGACTACGAGCTGCCGCCGCTGATCGCCTTCCACGTGTACGACGACGAGGGGCGGCTCACCACCCACTTCCGCGCCGTCCCGTAACCGGCCGCTGTTCCGTCCGGTAAGGGACCTGAACCGGTCCTCCCCTTCCGCCACCCCGTTACAGTGCTCGACAGGGCTCAGGGGAACGGAGTTCCGCAGCACTCGCGTGCGAGGGTGTCCGCATCCACAGGGGAGGTGGGATCGATGTCCCTGCGTGAGCAGTGGCAGCGACGGCGGGTCGGACGCACCCTGACGGCCGCCGTGGCGGGAATCGCCCTGCTGCTGCTGATCGTGGTCGTCGTTTCGATGCTGACCGGTCACTACACGCCGCCGAACGACGCGACACCATGAAGCGGCCCGAGCGGGCGCACGGGACGGCCCGCCGGAGGGCGCGGCACCTCCCGGCCCCTGGACCACCGAACGACTGCCGGAGCAGCGAATGGCCCCGGAGCACCGAATGACCCCCCGAAGCATCGAACGACCTGCGATGACGAACCGCTCGCGCCGGCGGCCACCGCCCGCGCTGACATCGAACAGCGCCACGTCCCCGGGGCTCTCAGCGGACGCGGCCTCCCCCCTGAC
>NZ_JASKYT010000294.1:0-8584 GCF_041028275.1 Streptomyces sp. PU-14G | reverse complement strand
CTCCGGGAGCGGCCCCCGTGGGCGGCGGCCCGCACCGGGAGGGTGCGCTCCGGCGCCCGGTCCKSCSGSGCCGYGSCGSGCGRGCCGCCGCCCACGGGGGCCGCTCCCGGAGGGTGCCCGGCGTCCGGAGCCCGGGGCGCGGCCGTCGTCTTGTGCGGCTCCTCGCGGGCGCCCAGCATGGCGTGGGGCAGGACGAGGACGGCCTGGATGCCGCCGTAGATGTTGGTGCGGAGCTGGACGGCGATGTCGTGCCGCCTGGCGAGGGTGCCGACGACGTACATGCCGATGCGCCCGTCGGACAGCAGTGCGGCGACGTCGACGCTGTCGGGATCGGCCAGCAGCGCGTTCATGCGGCGCTGTTCGGCTCCGGTCATGCCCAGGCCGCGGTCCTCCACCTCCACCGCGAGCCCCGCGGTCACATGCGTGGCGCGCAGCAGCACGTGCGTCTGCGGCGCGGAGTAGACCGTCGCGTTCTCCACCAGTTCGGACAGCAGGTGGATGACGTCGGCGACCGCCCCTCCCCGCACGCTGCCCTCCAGGGGCGGCACCAGTTTGACGCGCTGGTAGTGCTCGACCTCGGCGGTGGCCGAGCGGAGGATCTCGGTGAGCGGTACGGGCCGGGTCCACTGGCGCCGGGAGACGGCGCCGCCGAGGACCGCCAGGTTCTCGGCGTAGCGGCGCACGCGGGTGGCCAGGTGGTCGACCTGGAAGACGCTCTTGAGGATGTCGGGGTCCTCGACCTGGTTCTCCAACTCGTCCAGGACCTTGATCTCGCGGTGCAGCAGCGATTGCAGCCGGCGGGCGAGGTTGACGAAGACGGCGACGCGGTCGTCCGCCGGGAGCCCCTGCCGCGGTCCCGCCTCGCCGCTGCCCGCGGTGCGGGCAGCGGCGCCGCGTGCGGCCAGGTGGGCGGCCTGTGCCACCGCGCGGTGTGCGGTGTGCCGCGCGAGGGCGAGTTCGTGGGCGAGCGACTCCAGTGGGTCGCCGCCGGGCCGGTGCACGGGCGCGGGGGCGGGCGGGGGCTCGCCGAGCGGTTCGCCCGCCTGGAGTCTGCGCAGTTGGGCCGCTGTCTCCGCGCGGCCGTGCTCGGCCGCTTGGCGCAGTGCGGCGTAGCGCGCCTGTCGCGTGCGCGCCTGGGTGGTGGCGGCCAGCACGCCGGCGACGAGCGCTCCGGCCGCGACGAGTAACGCCCCGGCGAGCACGCTCACGGTGGCCGCGTCGTCGAAACCGGTCTCGGCGGCCGTCGCCGCGCTCGGTTCCCACGCGTTCCACAGGTAGGCCACGGTTCCCGCGCCGGCGAGTGCGACGACGAGGGCGGGCGCCGTCGCCAGCCGTATCAGGCGGCGGCGTACCGCCGCGTCCGCTGGAGGTTGAGGCATCGCTTCCCTCGGTGGTTCCGCTGCGAACAAGGAGTGTCCCCGCACGGCGGAGCACCGTCCTTCTTCCGCTGGGTGGCGTGGGTCCAGCCATGGTGCTACGGCGCAGGGCGCGATGCGGGACCCCGTCACAACTGCCACCCAACTGGGGCGAGTTCGACAGCGAGGTGGACGAAAACGAACGCATACGAGCGGGAGTCGGCCGATTCCGATCGCCGGAACCGGCCGCGTCTCCCGGTCCTCAGCGCTCGGGGAAGAACGCGTACAGCAGGCACCCCTGCTCGCTGCGCGGCTGGTGGGTGGAGCCCTTGGCCCCTCGCACCCGGCTGCCGGCCGGGTAGCGTCCGCCCTCGTCCCGGAGCTCCCCTTCGACGACGACCAGGATCTCGCTGCTGTCGCCGTGGTGGTCGGGCTCGGTGTAGCCGGCTCCCGGGGCGAACCGCACGTACGCCTCGCGCGGCAGCGGGTCCGAGCCGTCCGCGGGACTGGTCCAGCTGACCACCTGGGCCGTCACCCCGGGGTACAGCTCGATCGGATCGATGCCCTCCAGCGCCTGGGCGTCGACCACATGGAAGTCGGGGCGCGCGGAAGTCGTCACGATGTGCTCCTCTTTCTCTGCGGTGGCGCTGCGACAAAGGGGACTTCGCGAGACGGGAGAGGTGCGCCGTCGAAGTCGCGCGGGGTCAAGCCGCCCAGCACAGTGCGATGACATGACGTCAACTGCCTCGGCAGCGGCGGCACTTCGCTTTCCGCCACCCTCTGCGAACGAGGCTCGAAGAGCGTAAGTGATCCTTCCGGCTCCCACAACGGAAACGGGCGTTAATTGATCGGACAACGACAAGAGCCCCATCCGGGGCGGATGGGGCTCTCGGTCTGGTCGGTGCCGCTCGGTTCAGTACCGCGCGCGCAGCAGCCCCGCGGCCTCCGTCGCCCAGTAGGTCAGGATCATGTTCGCGCCGGCGCGGGAGAAGCTCGTCAGCGTCTCCAGGACGGCCGCCTCGCGGTCGATCCACCCCTTCTCCGTCGCCGCCTCGACCATCGCGTACTCGCCGGAGATCTGGTAGACGCCGACGGGCACCTCGACGCGCTCCGCGTAGTCCCGCAGGATGTCCAGATAGGGCAGGCCCGGCTTGACCATCACCATGTCGGCGCCCTCGGCCAGGTCGAGCGAGAGCTCACGCAGCGCCTCGCGGGCGTTGGCCGGGTCCTGCTGGTAGGTCTTGCGGTCGCCCTGGAGGGAGGAGCCGACGGCCTCACGGAAGGGGCCGTAGAACGCGGAGGAGTACTTCGCCGTGTAGGCGAAGACGGCCACGTCCTGGTGCCCCGCCTCCTCCAGCGCGGCACGGACGTGCGCGATCTGGCCGTCCATCATGCCGCTGGGGCCCAGCACATGGGCACCGGCGTCGGCCTGGACGCGGGCCATCTCGGCGTACCGCTCAAGCGTCGCGTCGTTGTCCACGCGGCCGTCGCCGGTGAGCACCCCGCAGTGGCCGTGGTCGGTGTACTCGTCCAGGCACAGGTCGGACATGAGCACCAGCGCGTCGCCGACCTCGGCCCGTACGTCCCGCAGTGCCCTCTGGAGGATGCCGTCGGGGTCGGTGCCGGCGGTGCCGACCGCGTCCTTCTTGGCGTCCTCGGGCACGCCGAAGAGCATGAGCCCGCCGACACCCGCCTCCGCGGCCTCCACGGCGGCCTTCCGCAGCGTGTCACGCGTGTGCTGCACGACGCCCGGCATCGAACCCACCGGCACAGGATCGCTGATGCCCTCCCGCACGAAGGCGGGCAGGATCAGGTCGGACGGCCGCGTGTGGTGCTCGGCGACCAGCCGGCGCATGGCCGGTGTGCTGCGCAGCCGCCGCGGCCTGGTCGCCGGGAAGCTGCCGTACGCGCTGCCCTGCCCGGCGCCGTGGGTACTCATGATGTGCGTGCCCTCCTCCTGGCCGGGCGCTTCTCGCTCGGCCGCTTCACCTGCTCGCCCGCCTCCACGGCCACGGCGCGGCGCTGGGCGCCGAAGTCGGCGAGCGCCTCGGCCAGCTTGTGCACGGACGGCTCCGGAGCCATCACGTCCACCCGCAGCCCGTGCTCCTCAGCGGTCTTGGCCGTGGCGGGGCCGATACAGGCGATGACGGTGACGTTGTGCGGCTTGCCCGCGATACCGACCAGGTTGCGCACGGTGGACGACGAGGTGAACAGCACCGCGTCGAACCCGCCGCCCTTGATGGCCTCCCGGGTCTCGGCGGGCGGCGGCGAGGCGCGCACGGTGCGGTACGCGGTCACGTCGTCCACCTCCCAGCCCAGCTCGATCAGCCCGGCCACCAGCGTCTCGGTGGCGATGTCGGCGCGCGGCAGGAACACCCGGTCGATCGGGTCGAAGACCGGGTCGTAGGGCGGCCAGTCCTCCAGCAGCCCGGCGGCCGACTGCTCGCCGCTGGGCACCAGGTCCGGCTTCACGCCGAACTCGACCAGCGCCCCGGCGGTCTGCTCGCCCACCGCCGCGACCTTGATCCCGGCGAAGGCGCGGGCGTCGAGCCCGTACTCCTCGAACTTCTCGCGCACCGCCTTGACGGCGTTGACCGAGGTGAAGGCGATCCACTCGTAGCGGCCCGTGACCAGGCCCTTGACCGCGCGCTCCATCTGCTGCGGGGTCCGCGGCGGCTCCACGGCGATGGTCGGCACCTCGGCCGGCACCGCGCCGTAGGAGCGCAGCTGGTCGGAGAGGGAGGCCGCCTGCTCCTTGGTGCGCGGCACCAGGACCTGCCAGCCGAACAGCGGCTTGGACTCGAACCAGGCCAGCTGGTCGCGCCGGGCCGGGGCACTGCGCTCGCCGACCACGGCTATGACCGGCTGCCCGCCGTCGGGCGAGGGCAGCACCTTGGCCTGCTTGAGGGTCTGCGTGATCCCACCGAGCGTCGCGGCGAAGGTGCGCTGCCGGGTCGTGGTGCCCGCCAGCGTGACGGTCATGGGGGTGTCCGGCTTGCGGCCCGCGGCCACCAGCTCGCCCGCCGCGGCGCCGACCTCCTGCAGCGTCGTGGAGACGACGACGGTCGCGTCGCTGACGCCCAGCTCGGTCCAGCAGCGGTCGTCGGCCGTGGCCGCGTCGACGAACCGCACGTCCGTGCCCTGACCGTCGCGCAGCGGCACCCCGGCGTAGGCCGGCACGCCCACGGCCGCGGCGATGCCCGGCACGACCTCGAACGGAATGCCCTCGCCCGCCAGCGCGAGCATCTCCCTGGCGGCGTCCGAATCCATCCCCGGGTCGCCCGCGACCGCACGGACGACCCGCTTGCCGGCGCGCGCGGCGGCTATGGCAGACTCGCCCGCATCGATGGCCACATCGCCCGCCGGTGCGGAGGCAGTTGACGCCTCGTCAGTGACCGGCTGGAGCGGTGTGTCCACACCAGGGCGGGTGTGGACGCGCACGACGTCGTGCACGCGGGAGTCGGCGACGAGCACGTCGGCCTGCCCCAGCGCCTCGACGGCGCGCAACGTCAGCAGACCCGGATCTCCGGGCCCGGCGCCCAGGAAGGTGACGCGTCCCTGTGCACCATGCAGGTGCGCTCTCTTCGCGAATGCCGTCGTGCGTGCGGTGCTCGACTTGTCGGCGGCGGTGGGGCTCAAAGTGCTCGCTCCCCCATCAGACCGGCCGCACCCTTGGCGAGCATCTCGTCGGCGAGCTCCTGACCCATGCGGGCAAAGGCCGCATGGTCGACGCTCTCACCGTCGGACGCCGGTACGGGACCGGTGGTGGACAACTGCACCAGCGTGCGTCCGTCGGTGGTGCCGACGACGCCGCGCAGGCGCATTTCGGTGACAACCTGCCCCTCGACAAGCAGGTCGGCAAGCGCACCCACGGGTGCGCTGCAGCCGGCCTCCAAGGCGGCGAGCAGGGTTCGCTCGGCGGTGACGGCCGCCCGCGTGTGCGGGTCGTCCAGCTCCGCGAGCTGTGCGGCCAGGTGCGCGTTGGATGCCGCGCACTCGACGGCCAGTGCCCCCTGACCGGGGGCGGGAAGTACCTGGTCCGGGCTGATCAGTTCGGCGGCCTCCTCGGCGAGGCGGCCGACGCGCTGGAGCCCGGCGGCGGCGAGGACGACCGCGTCGAGCTCACCGGAGCGCACGTACCCGATCCGGGTGTCGATATTCCCCCGGATCGGAACGGTCTCGATCTCCAGA
Source organism: Streptomyces sp. PU-14G (assembly GCF_041028275.1). NCBI lineage: Bacteria > Bacillati > Actinomycetota > Actinomycetes > Kitasatosporales > Streptomycetaceae > Streptomyces > Streptomyces sp. PU-14G. Next base: position 3,038 of record NZ_JASKYT010000294.1, on the reverse strand, counting down.
CCCAGCGTGCGCGCCCAGGCGTGCAGCTGCGCCATCCGGCGGGGCGAGCCCGTGCCGATCCGCGCCGTGCCCGGCGCCGCGGCGCGCGCCAGCGCCTCGAAACCCAGCCCGTCCCTGCCGACCAGCACATCCCGCGCGTCCGCCCGCACCGGCACGGCGGCCAGCGCGAACTCGGGAGGCTGCGTGGTCGGCAGGTCCTTGAGCGAGTGCACGGCGAAGTCGATCTCGCCGCTCAGCAGCGCGTCCCGCAGCGCGTTGACGAACACCCCGGTGCCGCCGATCTGCGCCAGCTGCTCCTTGCTGACGTCCCCGTACGTGGTGATCTCCACCAGCTCGACGGGGCGCCCGGTGACCCTGCGGACCTCCTCGGCGACCAGCCCTGACTGCGCCATCGCGAGTTTGCTGCGGCGGGTGCCCAGCCTGAGTGGGGTAGTGGCTGTGGCATGGGTGTTCATTGCCGCTCCTGTTCCGGATTGCTGACAGCGGCGACCGCCTGCGGGTCGAGGTCGAAGAGTTCACGCAACGCGTCGGCGTACCCGGCGCCGCCGGGCTCGCCCGCGAGCTGCTTGACCCGCACCGTCGGCGCGTGCAGCAGCTTGTCCACGACACGGCGCACGGTCTGCGTGACCTCCGCGCGCAGCTTGTCGTCCATGCCGTGCAGCCGCCCCTCCAGGCGGGCCAGCTCACCTGCGACGACGTCGGCGGCCATGGTGCGCAGCGCGACCACGGTCGGCGTGATCGTCGCGGCCCGCTGTGCGGCGCCGAACGCGGCGACCTCCTCGGCGACGAGGGAGCGCACGGCCTCCACGTCACCGGCCATCGGCGCGTCCGCCTCGGCGTCGGCGAGCGACTCGATGTCCACGAGCCGCACCCCGTCGATGCGGTGCGCGGCCACCTCGACGTCCCGGGGCATGGCCAGGTCGAGGACCGCCAGCGCCGCATGACGAGGACGGCCGCCGACGGCGCCCTCGATGTCGGAGGCCGACAGGACGAGACCCGTCGCACCGGTGCACGAGACCACCACGTCGGCCGCCGCCAGCTCACCGGCGACCGCCGCCATCGGCACGGCACGCCCCTGAAGGCTCTCGGCCAGCCGCTCGGCCCTGTCCAGAGTCCGGTTGGCGATCACCAGTTCGCCCACACCGGCCCGCGCGAGCGTCACCGCGGCGAGCGAGGACATCGAACCGGCGCCGATCACCAGCGCCCGCTTCCCGTGCGCCCACTCCTCCACGGAAGCTCCGGCCGCGAGCTGCTCCAGGCCGAAGGTCACCAGGGACTGCCCGGCCTTGTCGATCCCCGTCTCGGAGTGCGCGCGCTTGCCCACTCGCAGCGCCTGCTGGAACAGGTCGTTCAGCAGCCGCCCCGCGGTGTGCTGCTCCTGCGCGACGGCCAGCGCGTCCTTGATCTGCCCGAGGATCTGCCCCTCGCCGACGACCATCGAGTCCAGCCCGCACGCCACCGAGAACAGGTGGTGCACGGCACGGTCCTCGTAGTGCACGTACAGATAAGGGGTCAGCTCGTCCAGGCTCACGCCGCTGTGCTGCGCCAGCAGGGTCGACAGCTCGGCGACGCCGGCGTGGAACTTGTCGACGTCCGCGTACAGTTCGATCCGGTTGCAGGTGGAGAGCACGGCCGCCTCGGCGGCGGGCTCGGCGCCCACGGTGTCCTGCAACAGCTTGCCCCGCGCCCCGGGCGCCAGTGCGGCGCGCTCCAGCACGCTGACCGGCGCGCTGCGGTGGCTCAGGCCGACGACCAGGAGACTCATGCCGGCATCACGGCGGGCAGGTCCCCGTCAGGTCCGGACTCGGGGGGCCGCTTGGTGACGGCCACGGCGGGCGGTGCGGCGGGCGGAGCCGTGTCCACCTCGGGAGCCGAGACCGGCTCCTCGCCCGCCTTGCGCTGCTCGTGGAAGGCGAGGATCTGCAGCTCTATGGACAGATCCACCTTGCGCACGTCCACGCCCTCGGGCACGGACAGCACGGTCGGCGCGAAGTTGAGGATCGAGGTGATCCCGGCGGCCACCAGCCGGTCGCACACCTGCTGGGCCGCGCCCGCCGGGGTGGCGATCACGCCGATGGACACCCCGTTGTCGTCGATGATCTTTTCCAGCTCGTCGGTGTGCTGGACCGGGATGCCGGCGACGGGCTTGCCGGACAGGCCGGGGTCGGCGTCGATCAGCGCCGCGACCCGGAAGCCGCGCGAGGCGAAACCGCCGTAATTGGCGAGGGCGGCGCCGAGGTTGCCGATACCGACGATCACGACGGGCCAGTCCTGGGTGAGCCCGAGCTCGCGTGAGATCTGGTAGACGAGGTACTCGACGTCGTAGCCGACACCGCGGGTGCCGTAGGAGCCGAGGTAGGAGAAGTCCTTGCGGAGCTTGGCCGAGTTGACGCCGGCCGCCGAGGCCAGCTCCTCCGACGATACGGTCGGCACCGAGCGCTCGGAGAGCGCCGTGAGTGCCCGCAGATACAGCGGAAGACGGGCGACGGTAGCCTCGGGGATTCCTCGGCTCCGACTCGTCGCCGGACGATGGTTTCGGCCAGTTGCCACGGTGCTCCTGCCGGTTGCGCGAAGCGGTGAGCGGTCGAACGTGAGGTGCCCTCGCGGACCGCTCCGTCGCGACCAGGCTATGCCTTTGTGAACGCGTGCACAAAGATGGTGTCCGCTTTGTCCGGTCAACGTGACCGGCGCCACAGGTACCAACGGGGACACCGGCCACACTCCTCACCAATACGCCCCCGGACGGCAAAACGCCCTCGATACTAATCGAAAGCAACGCGAACCCTGACCACATTCCCGCCTGGCGAGACCGCTTACGACAGGCTTTGCACGGTTTTCGACCGGCGCCGCCCGGGGCCACCACGGACGGCCACCGCCGACGGCCCCGACCGCCCAGGACACCCGCCCAGGACACGGCGGGGCGCACAGCGGCCCCGGGTGGACGGCCGGTCCCGGGTGGACGGCCGGTCCCGGGCGGGCGGGGCAGTCCTGGGCGGACCACGGGAGTCGGGTGAAGGCGGTGGTGGGCTCAGGCGGAC
>NZ_JASKYT010000293.1:0-7843 GCF_041028275.1 Streptomyces sp. PU-14G | reverse complement strand
CCCGCCGCCCGGCTCCCGCCCCCTCCCGGAACCCGCCGCGGAATCCCCGGGGCCGTGGTCGCCGCCAGCAGTTCCTCCACACCGTGGCGGAGCGCTCGTTGCTGATCGGGCTGGCCTTCATCGTGCTGATGCCGTTCGTGCTCATCCTGCTCACCTCGCTGATGACCAATGCGCAGACGCTCTCCCCCGATCTGTGGCCCGAGGACTTCCAGTGGCACAACTTCAGCGACGTCTTCACACGCATCCCCCTGGCGCGGTACGCGGGTAACACCTTCCTCTACGCGGGTCTCGGCACCGTGGGCACGTTGCTCTCCAGCGTTCCTGCCGCATACGCCATGGCCAAGCTGCGCTGGCGCGGACGCCATGTATGGCTCCTGCTGACCGTCGCCGTCATGATGCTGCCGGCCCAGGTCACGCTCGTGCCGCTGTACTCCATGTGGGCCTCCCTGGGCCTGGTCGGCACTCTGGCACCGCTGATCGTGCCCTTCTTCTTCGGCCACGCGTTCTCCATCTTCCTGCTGCGCCAGTTCTTCCTCACCATTCCCCAGGAGTACCTGGAGGCCGCCCGTATCGACGGCTGCGGAGAACTGCGCACGCTGCTGCGGGTGGTGCTTCCGCTCACCCGCCCCGCGCTCGCGGCGGTCGCCGTCTTCCAGTTCACCTTCTGCTGGAACGACTTCATGGGACCCCTGCTGTACGTCGGCAACAACGACAGCAACTGGACCATCCCCGTGGGCCTGGCCCAGTTCCGCTCCACCTACCAGGTCGAATGGAACATGACCATGGCGGCGTCGCTCTTGGCCGCCGTCCCCGTCGTGGTGCTGTTCTTCTTCGCGCAGAAGACGTTCGTACGGGGCATCGCGTTGACCGGAGTCAAGGGATGACGCCCGCACCCGGCGACTCCCCGCAGCGGACCGCTGAGCGTACGCGGGACGAGGGCACCGGCCGGCTGCCCAAGCACGAGGCACTGCGGCAGCGGCTCAGGGAAGAGATCGGTCGCCGTGAACCCCACTCCCTCCTCCCGACGGAGCGGGAACTGGCCGCGCGTCACCACGTCAGCCGCTCCACCGTCCGACAGGCCCTCGACGCTCTGGCGGAGTCGGGAGCCGTATACCGGGTGCACGGCGCGGGCACCTTCGTCGCGGCACCCACCATCTCCAAGTCGCACACGCTCACCTCCTTCACCGAGGACATGCTGGCCCGGGGGCTGCGGTCCAGCACCCGCATCCTGGCTTTCGACGAGACGGAGGCAGGCCGCCGGACAGCGGAGGACCTCGGGGTGGAGCCCACGGAGAAGGTCACGCGTCTCGTCCGGCTGCGGATGGCCGACGCGCGCCCCATGTGCTTGGAGACAGCGCATCTGCGCAGTGCACGGGTACCTGGACTGCTGACCCGCGACGACCTCGACGAGTCGCTCTACCACATCCTCGAACAGGACTACGGACTGCGTCTGGTGCGCGCGGAACAAGTGTGGACCGCCGTCATCCTGGACGAACGCAGTGCCGCACTACTTGGCGTCCCCTCCGGCTCCGCGGCCTTCCACGTACGCCGGGTCGGTATGGACGAGCGGGACCGACCCCAGGAAGCCACGACGAGCCTGTACCGCGCCGACCGCTACGACGTCCGCCTGACCGTGCGGAGAAGTCAGCCCAGGGACAGGGGCGGCCTCCCCCGAAGACCGCCGTCCACGAACTGACCCGCTCCACCACCACCGCACGCCGTTCGCCGTCGGGCTGCTCGCCCGTGGCGCATCCGCGGGTCAGCAGGTGACCGCGCCGTCGGAGGCGGAGCGCACGGTGGCGGCGTACTTGGAGACGACTCCCCGTTCGAGGTGCTGGTCAGGGGCCTGCCACGCCGTCTGCCTGCGGGCCAGCTCCTCGTCCGGCACGAGGAGATCGAGGGTGGCGGCGGCACTGTCGATGCGCACCGTGTCGCCGTCCTCGACCAGGGCGATGGGTCCGCCGCGGTACGCCTCCGGGGCGACATGGCCGATGACGAGGCCGTGCGAGACGCCGCTGAAGCGGCCGTCGGTGACCAGCGCGACGCTTTCCCCGAGGCCCTGACCGACCAGGGCGCCCGTGATGGAGAGCATTTCGCGCATGCCGGGGCCGCCCGCCGGGCCCTCGTAGCGGACGATGACCACGTCGCCCTCGGCCACCCCGCCGGACTGGATCGCGGCGAAGCACTCCTCCTCCGCGTCGAAGACCCGCGCGGGCCCCTCCCGTACGAAGTGCTCCCGTCCCCCCAGCTTCAGCACGCAGCCGTCCGGGGCGAGGGAACCGCGCAGGATCGCCAGCGCCCCCGGCGGCTTGACCGGCTCGGCCACGCGAGCCACCACGCGCTGCCCGTCAGCCTCCACCGAGTCGGCCGCCACCTGGCGCAGCGTCCGCCCGTCGACCAGCGTGACGTCCTCGCGCAGCAGCCCCGCCTCCAGCAGCCGGCCCGCTACCAGCGAGGTGCCGCCCGCCCGCCACAGGTCGGCGGCGGTGTGCGGACCGCTCGGTTTCAGCCCGGTGACGATCGGCACCTGGCGGCACACCGCTCCGATCTCGTCTATGCGCAGCGGCAGCCCGGCCTCCCACGCGATGGCCAGCAGGTGCAGTACCGCATTGGTGGAACCGCCCATCGCGGCCACGGAGACCATGGCGTTGTGCAGCGCGTCGCGGGTGAGCACCCGGGACGGGCGCAGCCCCCGCTCCAGGGCGTGCATCGCGACCTCGCCCACGCGCCGTGCGGCCTCGGCCTTCTCGTCGGCCACCGCGGGGATGTCACCCACGCCGAACGGTGCGAGGCCCAAGAAATCGGCGACGCCGCTCATGGTGTTGGCGGTGTACTGCGCGGCGCAGGTGCCCGCACCGGGGCAGGCGTGCCGGGCGAGGTCGTCCACCTCGCTCTGCTCCATCCGGCCGACGGCGCGTTCCCCGAGGGCCTCCCACATGTCCTGGATGGTGACGTCGCGGTCCCGCCACCTGCCTGGCAGCATGCTCCCGCTGTAGAGGACGACGGCCGGCACGTCGAGCCTGGCCAGCGCCATGATGCCCGCGGGCACCGTCTTGTCGCAGCCGACGATGCAGACCAGGGCGTCGAACTGGTGGGCCCGCCCCATCAGCTCGATGGAGTCCGCGATCACCTCCCGGCTGATGAGCGAGGCCCGCATGCCGGGGGTGCCCATGGTCAGGTTGTCCGAGACGGCGACGGTGTTGAACTCCATCGGGGTGCCGCCCGCGCGGCGCACCCCCTCCGCGACCCGTGCCGCCAGCTCGCGGTGGGTGAGGTTGCAGGGCATGGTGCCCGTCCAGGTGGAGGCGATGCCGACGACGGGGCGGCGCATCTCCTCCTCCGTCAGGCCCATCGCGTACAGATGAGAGCGCGCGGGTGCGCGGTCCGGGTCGTCGGCGATGCTCATGCCGGCTCCTTTCGTGTCAGACGAGTTGGCTGAGGCAATGACAGCCGCTGCGGCGGATGCCGGTCGGCAGGGCGCCGCATTTCTCGGTCTCCGTTCGACCACGTCACCGTCTGCCGACGCTCTCCTCCACACCGAGACCCTTTCCTGGCGGAGCTGCCCTGTACCACCTTCGTGACCGGCCCGGGCCGGGGCCGTCAGGGGGGCGTTCGTCGACGGCGGCCGGCTCGGCCTCCCACAAGGGCGGCCACCGTGCGGCGATTACTTTGTTCCGGGACGGGAGTTTCCTCCTCGAACACCGCGCCGGACGACCCCTCACCGCGGGGGCCGGCCTCACCCCCGCGCGTTGGCTGGCGGGGGTGGTCCGGTGCCGATTCGACTTCGACAAGCAGGTAGCCATGCGGCTGGCGGAGCAGCTTGGTGCGTCCCCGGCCGAAACCCTCGAGCGGTTCCGGCGTGCTGTCCCCAGCACGACCAAGCCTCCTCTCCCTGCCGTGGCCATGCTGGGCGAGACGATCGTGCACGCCGAAGACATCCGGCGTCCGCTGGGAATACACCGCGCCTACCCGAAGGAGGCGGTCACACGGGTCGCCGAGTACTACCAGGGGACCGATCTCGTGGTCGTTGCCAAGGGACGCGTCAGCGGTCTGCGGCTCCTCGCCAGTGACGGCCCCTTCAAGACCGGCTCCGGGCCGCTCGTGTCCGGCACCACCTTGGCTCTGACGATGGCGATGACCGGGCGCGCGACGTACCTCGACGACCTGGAAGGCGACGGTGTCGAGCGCCTCCGCGAGCGGTGCGAAGTGGCGTAGCGAGGGGGCTGCCCGCCGTTTGCAAGGGCGCCGGGACAGCTTCCCGTCGGCGTCTCACCCACACCGCCCGGGCGGCTTCCCGCAGGCGCGGCGCCTGGCGCGGGCCGGACCTGTGCCGTTCGGGGCACCCGGCCCGCGCCCGCCGGACGCGGGCACCGCCGCGCCGGCGGCCCGCTCCGCCGGCGCGGCGGCGCTCAGCGGTTCGGCTCCCCGAGCGCTGCCACCACGGCGCCGCTTCGACCGAGGCCCCGGCGACGAGGAGGACAGCCGGCTCCTCCGCGCAGCTGGTGCGGGCGGTGGCCGAGTGGCCCTCGTCAGAGCCACTCGCTGCGCGGAGCGTCAGTACCGGATGCAGGCCGAGCGCAGATCTGTGTAGAAGTCCCACACCTCCGGCGAGCACTCCGGGGCGCCCAGCTGGGACGCCTTCGCGCCCATGTGCGGCAGGTGGGAATAGGCGCCGACACCGGGCCGGTTGACGTGAAGCATGCCCGCCTGGAAGTCCTGGAGCGCTTGGAACATGTGCGCCGGGTCCCGCGTGAAGATCGTGCCCGACATGCCGTACCGCACCGAGTTGGCGATACGCATGGCGTCCTCGTAACCGTCGCAGTCGATCACCGACAGCACCGGTCCGAACACCTCTTCCTGCGCGATCTCACTGTCCCAGGCCACCTCGGTCAGCACGGTCGGCTGAACGAAGTAGCCAGGCGTGTCGCACACAGCGGCCTCCCCACCGCAGGCGACGCGGGCGCCGGCGCCGCGCGCCGTGGCCACCGCGTCCAGACAGGCCCGCATCCGTTCGTCGTTGACGACCGGGCCGATGTCCGCGCCCGCGTCGGTGCCGCTGCCCACCCGCATCGCCGCCACCCGGTGCAACAACGCGTCCAGCAGCTCTTCCTTTATGGCCTTGTCGACGATGATGCGGCTTGTGGCACTGCACCGCTGACCGCTCTGCCCGAAAGCACCGTGGACGATCGCCTCGACAGCCTCCTTGACGTCCGCGTCCGCGAGGACGATCAGCGCGTTCTTGCCGCCCAACTCCAGTTGGGTACGCATCAGCCGATCGGCGCCCGCACGATTGATGGCCCGGCCCACAGGCAGCGAGCCGGTGAAGGAGATGCCGGCGACGCGCGGATCGGCCACCAGTGTCTCGCCCGGCTCCCGGTCGCCCTGCACCAGGTTGAGCACGCCCGGCGGCACACCCGCGTCGGTGCAGGCCTCCACGAGGAGCGCCGAGGTCCAGGGCGTGAGCGGAGAGGGTTTGAGTACCGCAGCGCAACCCGACACCAGCGCCGGAGCGACCTTCCACATGGGGATGGCCACAGGAAAGTTCCACGGCGTGATCAGGCCGACGACGCCGAGCGGGCGCCGGAAGGTCATCGCCACGGTGCGCGGGTCCTCCGCGGGGGTCGTCACCCCGTTGATCCGGCGGGCTTCGCCGAGGGTGAACTCCAAAATGGCCAGGGAGCGCCTGACCTCGCCACGGCTCTCGCTCAGCCGCTTGCCCTGTTCACGAGTGATGGCCTGGGCGAACTCCTCTGTGCGCTCCTCGATCAGCCGAACAGCCGCGGAGAGCACCTTGGCCCGTTCGATGGGGCCTTTGGCGTCCCAGGCCGCCTGTGCCGCGGTGGCGGCGTCCACTGCCGCGGTCGCATCCGCGGCGCCGGATTCGGCGAACTCGCCGATCAGATCGCCGGTGTCGGCCGGGTTGAGGTTTCGCCGCGCCTGCCCGGACCGGGCTGGCGTCCACCGGCCGTCGACGTGGTTGAGCAGGTGATGCGAACTCGGCTGCGCCATGGGGGCTCCCTGGAGATGAGAAACGTACGGGACGAGTCAGGCTGGGCAGCTGGGATGCCGTCATGCCCTGCGGGCGGCGACCCGGGCACGAGGCCCGCACGGGCGGCGACCCGGGCACGAGGCCCGGGAGTCATTCCGTTCGTGCTCGTCCGGCACGGGTTTGCGCTGTGCCGGCTTCGGCGACCAACGTGGTGGCCACCCAGAAGGCGTCGTAATTGTGGACGCACGCAGGCTCACCGAATGGGCCCTCGAACGGCGTGGGCGCAGGCAGCGGCCGGTTGATCAGGAACGGGATCCGCAGTTCACCCAGGGCACCGTGGGAACGCAGCGGCGCATCCAACTGAGTGAGATCATGCCAGGCCTCGAAGCGACCGAGTGCGGTGCCGGCCTCGGCGAGGACGACGAGGTCACCGATCCTGTCGGCGGGCAGCGCGTACCGCTCCGCGGCCTCCTCACGGTCGGAGACCGCCTGGATCCCACCCATCTTCCGCAGCGCCGCCGCCACCCCGTCACGGTCGGCACCCTCGGGCAGGTAGACACTGGCGAACGAACCCAGCGCACCGTGGTGCACGGTGTACGGATCGGTGATCGGCAGGATCACCCGCACCCCTTCGAGCTCGGCATCCTCCGTCGCGCCGAGGATCCGGCGCACCTCGTCCTCCACGTAGACGACACGCGGGGCACCATCGGCGTCGGACTTCGCGCTCATCCCGTGGTCGGCCGTCAGGACGACGACGGCGCCCAACTCGTCCAGCTTGGCGGCGTAGCTGTCGATCATCTCGTAGAAGGCGTTGGCCGTCTCCGTTCCCGGGGCGTGCTTGTGCTGGATGTAGTCCGTCAGCGAGAGGTACATCAGGTCGGCGCCCCGGGAGGCCAAGATCTCCACGCCTGCGGCCAGGGTGAACTCGCTCAGCTCCGCCGAGTAGACGTCGGGCAGCGGCTTGCCGACCAGTGCCAGCACATCGCTGATGCCGTTGGTCTCCTCGGTGGCTTCGTCCGCCTTCTGGGCGGAGAAGCAGATGCCGCGCCGCTTCGGCTCCGCGAAGCCGCCCGAACCGTCGAGGGCGGGCCCGTCCTCGACCAGGCCGGCGCCCAGCAACCGCCGCAGCTTGTCCTTGGCGGTCACCACCACGACATCCAGCCCGGCCTCGTTCGCCGCCGCGAAGAGAGTGGGCGCGCGCAAGAAGCGCTTGTCGTTCATCAGGACTTCTTCACCGGTCTCGGTGTCGAAGATGTAGTTGCCGCTGATGCCGTGCTCGCACGGCGGACGGCCCGTCGCGATCGAGACGTTGTTGGGGTTCGTCAGGGCCGGCATCGCACAGTGCGCGGGCCACGAGGCGCCACCGTTCGCCAGGACCTTGCTCAGCCACGGCATCCGGCCGGCCGCGGCGGCCTGGAGGTGGTAGTCGGGCTCGCTGCCGTCGATGCAGATCACCACGACGGGGCTATCCGGCGCCGTGTACGACCGGTTGTTGACCGTGAAGGTCCGAGATGTCACGAAGTGCTCCTCGCGCTTCTGTGGCTGGGCTGGAATCCGAAGCGCGTCGAGCCTCCCTCGGCACACCGCGTCGAGGAACCCCCGTTTCTCCTATCGCTCCCATAACCACAGGTCAGGGCATGAACCTGGGAGAGCACCCGGTGTCAACGAAACGGGGAAGGCCACAGGGCCGGTCGATGAACAGGGCGTGCAGCCTTCTCCAGCGCCCTGTGTCAGGCGTACGACAATCTGCGGGAAGCCTTCGCGGAGAGGAAGACGAGGCCGGACGCTCTGGCCGCAGGCGCGGGCTGGCCGTTCCCGGGCACGCGTTCGCCGCGGAAACCCGGGGCCGGGGGG
>NZ_JASKYT010000292.1:0-8810 GCF_041028275.1 Streptomyces sp. PU-14G | reverse complement strand
CTGGTGACGGGTCGGGTCACCCACCAGCGTAGGCCGTACGTGTGGCAGCGGTCACCCTGCGTTCGCGCCAGGGTTGGCCGGTGGCGCCTGCCGTGGCCGGCAGTGTGCGCCGCCGGCTCACGGCGGAGCCGGGCGGCCCCACTCCCCGCTGTGCGGGGCCGTACACGGCGAGCAAGCGTGGAGGGCGTCCCGCGGCGCGTCGACGGACGGCCCCTGGCCGTGCCCGGCCGGGGCGGAGCCGAGCGGTGCCGTATGAGCGGGGCCACATCGGGTGGGCCGCGGACGGGCCGCGCCCGTGAGGTGGGGCACAGGCGAGCGGGGGCCTACGAAGCCGCTTAGGAGGTGCCGACGCGTCGGCGGACGCGGTGGGCGGGGTGGGGCCCGGTGCCGGAGCGCCGAGTGGCGTGGGTCTCTCGTGCTACTACGGGGGCGTTTAGTAATAACGGTCCTTGATGTCCTTTTTCTGGCGGGTTACCAAGGGGGCGCGTCCGGGTTCGGGCGCACTTCACGAACCCCCTCACGGAGGTAGCACCCGCATGCGGAAGTTCAGGACCACCAATCGCGCCGCTGTCGTCTCGGCGTCCCTCGTCGCCGGGCTCGGCGCGTCGATGGCCCTGGGGGCCGGTACCGCGTCCGCGGCCGGGAAGGCCGAGGCCGGCGCGGCCCACAACGACCTCTTCGCGATCGGCACGGCCAACCAGCTCGCCGAGTCCACCCACGCCCAGGCCGACGCGCACCGCAAGGCCGTCGAGGCGGCGAAGAAGGCGGAGCAGCGCGCCGCCGAGGCGAAGAAGCGCGCTGCCGAGAAGGCCGCCAGGGACGCCGAGCGTCTCCAGATGTCCTGGGTCAAGCCGGTCTCGGGCAAGTACGAGCTGAGCGCCACCTTCGGCAAGGCCGGTGGCCGCTGGGCGCACAACCACTCGGGCCAGGACTTCGCGGTGGGCATCGGTACCCCCGTCAAGGCGGTCCACAAGGGCACCGTCGTCAAGGCGGGGCCGAACGGTGCCGGTGACGGCCCCGCGTACGGCAACGCCATCGTGATCCGACACGAGAACGGCGCGTACTCGCAGTACGCCCACCTCTCCGAGATCGACGTCAGGCCCGGTCAGCAGATCAAGACCGGCCAGGCCATAGCCAAGTCGGGCAACACGGGTAACTCCTCGGGCCCGCACCTGCACTTCGAGATCCGCCAGGGCCCGGACTACGGCACCGCCGTGGACCCGGTCAGCGCGATGCACGCGGTGGGCGTCGACTTCTGATCCGACCCCGCCTCTCCGACCCCTCCATGCCAGGCCCCGGCACTCCCCGTGCCGGGGCCTTCGGCGTGCGCGGGCTGCCGACGGCGCGTGCGAGGGCCGGCGTGCGCGGGCTGCCGACAGCGTGTGCGGGGGCCGTTCAGGCGGCGCCGTCGCCGTGGTGGGCCGCGGTGACCAGCTCCTCGGCCACCTCCAGGGCCGCCCTGCGCTTGTCCTCGGGCCCGGCGCCCGAGCTGTCCAGCGTGAAGAGCGTCGAGTGCATCGTGAACAGGGCGGAGGTGCAGCGCACCTGGTCGGTGAGGGCCGCGTCCTCGTCCTTGAGGAACCCGAGGAGCGTGAAGATCCGCTCCTTCATCTGCTCGCCGATGGACAGCTCGCGCAGCGTCGCCTGGTTCTCGTGCATGAACCGCACCAGCGGGGTGGCGTTGCTGATGCACGCGCTGTAGCGGCGCAGGATCTGCAGCTTCGCCTCCAACGTGGTCGGGCGGTGGATCCGCGCCCAGGCGATGACCTCGTCGGCCGGGCCGAGCACCAGGTCCTCGAAGAGGCTGGTGACCAGGTCTTCCTTCGTCTTGAAGTGGTAGTAGAGCGCGGCCTTGGTCACGCCGAGCTGCTCGGCGATCTCTCTGAGTGAGGTCTTCTCGTATCCGCGTTCGGCGAACAGTTCCAGGGCGACGTCCTGGATGCGCTGACGGGTGTTTCCCCTGCTCATGCCGACCCCTTCAAAACTTACTTGACGCCCGGCTAGGAAGAACCTAGCTTATCCATCGTACTGAACTAGCCGTGCGGCAAGTAAGGCACGGGTAAAAAGGGGGTGGCTGTGTATGGCTGCGAGTGGGGCGACGAAACGGGCAGAACGGGGCGAGGAGGGCGTCGGGGCGGAAGGTGAAGGCGGCGAAGGTCAAGAACCGACCAAGCGGGCGGACGCGGCAGCAGCCGCCCCGGCGGATCACCTCTCGACGGCCCAGCCCCCCACGGCGGCGGCTCCGGACCCCGGGGTCACCGGACCCAAGCCGCGCAGCGTCAGGGTCGTCCTCTTCTCCCTGATGATCGCCGTCCTGCTGGCGATGCTGGACAACATGATCGTGGGCACCGCCATGCCCACCATCGTCGGTGAGCTGGGCGGCCTCGAACACCTCTCCTGGGTCGTCACCGCCTACACGCTCACCACCGCCGCCTCGACCCCGCTGTGGGGCAAGCTCGGCGACATGTACGGGCGCAAGGGCGTCTTCCTCGCCTCGATCCTCGTCTTCCTCGCCGGGTCGGTGACCTCGGGCGCCGCGCAGACGATGGGCCAGCTCATCGGCTTCCGCGCCCTCCAGGGGCTCGGCGCGGGCGGCCTGATGGTCGGCGCCATGGCGATCATGGGCGACCTGATCCCGCCCCGGGAGCGCGGCAAGTACATGGGCATGATGGCCGGGGTGATGTCGCTGGCCATGATCGGCGGCCCGCTCGTCGGCGGCACGCTCACCGACCACCTCGGCTGGCGCTGGGCCTTCTACATCAACCTGCCGCTGGGCGCCATCGCGCTCGCGATGGTCACCACCGTGCTGCACCTGCCCAAGAAGCGCAGCAAGGGGCGGATCGACTACCTCGGCGCCGCGCTGCTCACCACCGGCATCACCGCCGCTGTCCTGGTCACCAGTTGGGGCGGCACGGAGTACGCCTGGGGCTCGGGCACGATCATCGGCATCGCGGCGCTCGCCGTGGCCGCGCTGGTCGCCTTCCCGTTCGTGGAGCGCCGGGTCGCCGAGCCGATCCTGCCCCTGGGCGTCTTCCGCAGCGGCAACTTCTCGATGGTCACCTTCATCGGCTTCCTGCTCGGCTTCGTGATGTTCGGCTCGATGACGTTCCTGCCGCTCTTCCAGCAGAGCGTCCAGGGCGCCTCGGCCACCAACTCCGGGCTGCTGCTGCTCCCCGTCCTGCTCCCGATGATGGTCGTCTCCGTCGTCACGGGCCGGGCCACCACGAAGACGGGGAAGTACCGCGCCTACCCGATCATCGGCGGCGCGCTCATACCGGTCGGCCTCTTCCTGCTCGCCCAGATGGAATCCGGCACCAGCCGGCTGACCTCCGGCCTCTACATGGCGGTGCTCGGCGCCGGCATGGGTTTCCTGATGCAGCTGACCATGCTCATCGCGCAGAACAGCGTGGAGCTCAAGGACATGGGCGTCGCCTCGTCGACGACCACGCTCTTCCGCACCATCGGCGGCTCCTTCGGCGTCGCCCTGATGGGCACGATGTTCACCCGCCAGGTCGAGGACTCCATGCGGGAGGCCGCTGCCGCGGGCGGTGGCGCCGGCGGCGGGGCCGCGAGCAAGCTCACCGAGGGCGGCGCCCAGCTCGACGCCGCCTCCCTCGCCAAGCTCCCCGACGCACTCCGCACGGCGTACGAGCACGCCGTCGCGGACGGCACCCACGTGGTCTTCCTGATGTCGGCGGGCATCGCGGCGCTCGCCTTCATCGCGGCCTGGTTCATCAAGGAGGTCCCCCTCAAGGACGCCGCCGCCCAGAAGCCGCAGGAGCAGGCGTAACCGACAGCGGAGGCCGGCCGCCACCACCCGCCGTGGCGGCGGCCGGTCGCCGCTACCCGCTGTCGCGGCGGCCGGCAGCCGCTACCCGCTGTGGCGGCGGGCGGCAGCCGCTACCCGCTGTCAGAGGGGCGTGCCAGCATCGACACATGACCACACCCGGCATGACGCGGCTGCGCGCCCTGCGCCAGGCCAAGGACGCCATGGACCGCGACTGGGCGGAGCCCTCGCTCGACCTGGCCGCGGTCGCCGCGCGTGCCGGATACTCGCGCTTCCACTTCGTCCGCGCCTTCCGGGAGACCTACGGAGAGACGCCGGGCCAGTATCTGAGCCGCCGCCGCATCGAGCGGGCCCAGGAACTGCTGCGCTGCACCGACCGCCCGGTCACGGACATCTGCTCCCAGGTGGGATTCAGCAGCGTCGGCACCTTCTCCGCCCGCTTCAAGAGCCGCACGGGGCTGTCGCCGAGCGCGTACCGCGAGAGGTATCCGCGCGCGGGCGCGGCACTGATCCCCGGCTGCTTCGCCCTGCTGATGTACGGGGGATTCGAGGAGCGCAACTTTCGAGAAGCGGGGGAGCGGGCCCGCTGACTACGGTGACGGAGCGAGGCGGACGATCCGCACCGCATCACCTCAACCGGAGTAAACCATGATCAAGGCCCTCGGTATCACCACCGTCTGGTCCACGGACCAGGAGCGCACCCTCACCTTCTTCACCGACAAGCTCGGCTTCGAGCTCCGCAGCGACGTGCCGTTGGGCGACATGCGCTGGGTCACCGTCGGCGTGCCGGGCCAGCCGCACCCGGAGTTGGCGATCATGCGCACCGATGGCGCGGGGCTCGACCCGGAGTCGTCCCAGGCGCTGACCACGCTCGTCACCAAGGGCGTCCTCGGCGCCGGTGCGTTCACCACCGACGACTGCCAGGGGGATTACGAGCGACTCAAGGGCAAGGGCGTCGAGTTCGTACAGGACCCGCAGGAGCGCCCGTACGGCATGGAGGCGATCTTCCGCGACGACAACGGCAACTGGTACTCGCTCACCCAGCCCCGGTAGGACGGCGACCTGGACAGGAACCGAGCGTCCCGCGGCTGAGCAAGGACCGCGCACAGGGTTACCCGGACCGGTCCGGACCGGGCCGAACCGATCTGGTCCGGACCGGGCCAAGCCGGTCTGGTCCGGACCGGGCCGAACCGATCTGGCCCGGGCCGACCCGGACCAGATCGGCCCCAACTCACCAGCCCCCCGGGCCGACGGGAGTCAGCTCAGCGGCAGGCGGTAGCGCTTGCCGTCCAGCGGCTCCACCAGACCGTCGGCGACCAGTCCGTCCAGCGCCCGTGCGCGCTGGATCGGTTCATGCCAGACGCGGTCGAGGTCGGCCTGCGCCACCGGCTCCTTGGCGGCACGCAGCACGGCGAGCAGCCGGCCACGCACCTGCCGGTCCGTACCGGCGTACGCCTGGGTGCGCCGGGCGGGCCCCTGGTGCTCGGGGGCGCCCGCCAACTGCCACGCGCACCGCGCGGCGATCGGGCAGCGCGCGCACTGGGGGCTGCGCGCGGTGCACACCAGTGCGCCCAGTTCCATGGTCGCCGCGGCCCAGCGGGAGGCCGTCGTGTCGTCCTCGGGCAACAGCGCGCGGGCCAGCTTGCGTTCGGCGGCGGTCGTCGCGTTGGGCGGGTACTGGCGGCCGGTGACGGCGCGCGCGAAGACGCGGCGCACGTTGGTGTCGAGTACCGCGTGCCGTTTGCCGTACGCGAAGGAGACCACGGCGGCGGCCGTGTACTCGCCCACGCCCGGCAGCGCCAGCAACTGCGCGTGCTCGACGGGTACCTCGCCGCCGTGCCGTTCCGCTATGGCCTTGGCGGCCCCGTGCAGCCGCAGGGCGCGCCGCGGGTAGCCGAGGCGGCCCCAGGCGCGCACGGCCTCGCCGGGCGCCTCGGCGGCCAGGTCGGCAGGGCGCGGCCAGCGCTTCATCCACTCCTCGTACACCGGCAGCACGCGGCCCACGGGGGTCTGCTGGAGCATGAACTCGCTGACCATGACGCCCCACGCGCCCGCCTCCGGGCGGCGCCAGGGGAGGTCGCGGGCGTGTGTGGCGAACCAGTCGACGACGGGTGCATGGAGGGCGCGCGCCGTCTCGCGCAGGGCGGGGTCGACGGCTTCGGATTCCGCGGCGCGTGCTGGCGGGGCGCCGGCCGAAGCGGCTTGGGAGGTCTCGGTGGTCGCAGTCATGGCACAACCGATCCTGGCACGGCGCTCCTCATCCGAAAAACGCACACGCGGTACGCAAGCCTGTCGGTCACGTACGCCACGTACGCGATGTATCCGCGTCGAACCTCTTCAGGTCGGTGCAAACCTGCGCAAACTCCCCGGAGGTCGGGCAGCTCATCACAACAATTGGCGGTCTGAGCGGCGGGTACGGGCCTGTGAGGCGCCCGATGTCTCGTAAGGTTTCGTGCGTGGGATCTCTGCGCAATCCGATCGGGCCGCTTCCCTCCTCCATCTACTGGCGACGGAGGGCAGTTGTCCTTGCTGTCGTCGCGCTGCTGGTCCTGGTCGCCGTCTGGGCGCTGGCCACGGCGGGCGGCGAAGGGCCGGGCAACGAGGGCAAGAACGGCGACAAGGGCCACGGGCCCGCCGGCACGATCACCCCGGGGCCCACCGACTCGGGACCGGCGATCAGCGACCGTCCCGGCGGCCGGGACGAGGAGGACGGCGGCGCGGACGGCTCAGGTTCCTCCGGCGGCTCGGGTTCCTCGGGCGGCTCCGACGCCGAGGACCAGTCGTCCGCGGGCGGCACCGGCTGGGGCGCGGGCGACGCGAGTTCGGGATCCGGCGGCTCCGGCTCCGCAGGCTCCTCTTCCGGCTCCGGCGGTTCAGGCGGCTCAGGCGGCTCCGGCGGTGGCACGGCGGGAGCGCCCGCACCGCCGGACCTGGCCAACTGCCGCGAGGGCGACGTGAAGCTGAAACTGCGCAGCGTCGAGAAGAAGTACGGCCCGGGCGAGAAGCCGCGGTTCGAACTGAAGGTCACCAACGAGCGCGGCAGCGCCTGCAAGATCGACCTCGGCCGCACCGCCACCCTCGTGACGATCAACAACCCGGACGACGCCAAGTTCTGGGCCTCGGACGACTGTCCGCCCACCAAGAAGCCGCTGCTGCGCCTGGTGCCGGGCGACGGTTCCTCGACGCACACCCTCACCTGGTTCCGCAAGGCCAGCGCGGCCAACTGCGGCACCCCCACCTTCGAGGCGCCGAAGCCCGGCACCTACGAGATCGAGGTGAAGGTCAAGGGCCTGAAGACGGTGCGTACGACCTTCCAACTGGTCAAGTAGGCGCATGACGGGCCACGGCGGACCCGGCGCTCACCCGCAGCCCGGCTCTCACGCCAGGCCCGGCTCTCACGCCTGGCCCGGCTCTCACGCCTGGCCCGGCTCTCACGCCTGGCCCGGCGCTCAGACGTAGCGTTCGAGGATCGAGGACTCCGCGAGCCGCGAGAGTCCCTCGCGGACCGAGCGGGCGCGTGCCTCGCCGACGCCGTCCACCGCCTGGAGATCGTCCACGCTGGCGGCCAGCAGTTTCTGCAGCCCGCCGAAGTGGTCCACCAGCCGGTCGATGACGGTGCCCGGCAGCCTGGGCACCTTCGCCAGCAGCCGGAAGCCGCGCGGCGAGACGGCCGAGTCGAGCGTTTCGGGGGCGCCGCTGTAGCCCAGCGCCCGGGCCACGGTGGCCAGTTCGAGCAGCTCGGTGTGGGTGAGCCGGTCCAGGTCGCTGAGCGCGTCGGGGACGGCGCGCACCCGGCGGCCCGCGCCGACCGTCTGCGGCGCGTAGTCGCGCACGACCAGCTCGCGCTCCGGCTCCACGCCCGCGATCAGCTCGTCGAGCTGGAGGGAGAGCAGCCGCCCGTCGGTCCCCAGCTCGACCACGTACTGCTCGATCTCCGTGGCGATGCGGCGCACCATCTCCAGCCGCTGCGCGACCGCCGTCACGTCGCGGACCGTGACGAGATCCTCGATCTCCAGCGCGGAGAGCGTGCCGGCGACCTCGTCCAGCCGCAGCTTGTAGCGCTCCAGCGTGGCCAGGGCCTGGTTGGCGCGGGAGAGGATCGCCGCCGAGTCCTCCAGCGTGCGGCGCTGCCCGTCGACGTAGAGGGCGATCAGCCGCATCGACTGGCTGACGGAGATGACGGGATACCCCGTCTGGATGGAGACGCGCTGCGCGGTGCGGTGCCGGGTGCCGGTCTCCTCCGTCTCGATCGAGGCGTCGGGCACGAGCTGCACGCCCGCCCGCACGATCTTGGTGGTCTCCTTGTCGAGGATGAGCGCACCGTCCAGCTTGCACAGCTCGCGCAGCCGGGTCGCGGTGAAGTCCACGTCGAGCACGAAGCCGCCCGTGCACAGCTGCTCGACGTTCTTGTCCATGCCCAGGACGATCAGTCCGCCGGTGTTGCCACGCAGGACGCGTTCCAGGCCGTCGCGCAGCGCCGTGCCCGGCGCGACCGCGCTCAGCGAGGCGCGCATCAGGCCGGACGCCCCCTCGGCCCTGCCCGGGGCCGCGGCCCGGTCGTTGGCTGCCACTGCACTCCTTCGGTCGTGCGGGTGCCTGTCGGCGTTTCCTCGACCTCCGGATCGCCGGACCACCGCACCGGGGCGGACACCGTGCCGTTCCCCCTCGCCGCGACCGCGTCGCGACGGTGTGCACAGCCCCCGTGGTGCTCGTGGTTGGTCGAGACCGGGGCAAAGTCTACCGGCGCGCCGGGAGGTACCCCTCGCGGCGTGTGAGGGACGGGTCCGGCTGCCCGCCGGGAGGCTGTCGGCACGGCACAGCACGACACGGCGGGGCACGGCGGAGCACAGCGGGGCGGGCGGAGGGTGCCAGGCCCCCCCCCCCCCCCCCCCCCCCCCCCCCCCCCCCCCCCCCCCCCCCCCCCCCCCCCCCCCCCCCCCCCCCCCCCCCCCCCCCCCCCCCCCCCCCCCCCCCCGCAAAGTCTACCGGCGCGCCGGGAGGTACCCCTCGCGGCGTGTGAGGG
>NZ_JASKYT010000291.1:0-9971 GCF_041028275.1 Streptomyces sp. PU-14G | reverse complement strand
CCCCCGGTCTCCGCCCCGCCCGCCGCGCTGACGGGCAGCAACAACGGCAGCAACCTGGGCAAGGAGATCGGCCCCCGCGACTCGGACGCCATTGTCGAGCCCGCGGACCCGGACAACGGATAATCCCAGGCCGGCGGGGTAGCCCCCGCCCGGTACACCACCGGTGGAATGTCAGCCGCGCCCCTCGCGTTACCGTCTGAGGGGCGCGGCTTTCCGCTGTGTGCACGCAAAAGGCTGAGGTAGAGCCCCCTGCGCGAGTCAAGGAACGAGGGACCACATGACCGACCCGGTGACCCTGGACGGGGACAGCCCGATAGGCGAGTTCGACGAGAAGCGTGCCGAGAACGCCGTGCGCGAGCTCCTCATTGCCGTCGGTGAGGACCCCGACCGCGAGGGGCTGCTGGAGACCCCGGCACGGGTGGCGCGGGCCTACCGCGAGATGTACGCGGGGCTGCGCCAGCGCCCCGAGGACGTGCTGACGACGACGTTCGACCTGGGCCACGACGAGCTGGTCCTGGTCAAGGACATCGAGGTCGTCAGCCAGTGCGAGCACCATCTGCTGCCGTTCCACGGCGTGGCGCACGTGGGCTACATCCCCGCCGCGAGCGGCAAGATCACCGGGCTGTCGAAACTGGCCCGGCTGGTCGACGTGTTCGCCCGCCGCCCCCAGGTGCAGGAGCGGCTGACCACCCAGATCGCCGACTCGCTGATGCGGATACTGGAACCGCGCGGGGTCATCGTGGTCATCGAGTGCGAGCACATGTGCATGTCGGTGCGCGGGGTCCGCAAGCCCGGCGCCAAGACGACGACCTCGGCGGTCCGCGGCCAGCTCCGCGACGCCACCACACGCGCCGAGGCCATGAGCCTGATCCTGGCCAAGTAGCCGCCGGACCGGGGGGAGGCCGGCCCTGCGCGCGGGCCGGACGAGAAAGCCCTACGCGGGCCGGACGAGAAAGCCCTACGCGGGCCGGACGAGAGGCCTAAGCGGGGGCCCGGACGCGAGGCCCTACGCGCGGGCCGTCGGCGGGCGGTGGTCCTCGTCGTCGTCGGGAAGGCGGCAGACGCGTTCGAGATAGACGGCGGCGGCTATGACCGCGATGCCCGCGACGACGGCGAGGCCCGCGTAGAGGGACTGGCTCACCCGGGCCGGGACGTCGGCGCGTTCGGTGATCAGGAACAGCCCTGTGCCGCCGTACATGCCGGAGACCAGCGCGGCGACCAGGGCGCTCGCCTGGCCGAAGAGGGCGGCGCGGGCGGGCATCATCGGATCCACGCCCTTGGCGTCGGGCTCCCGCTCACGCTGCGCCTTCAGCCGGGCGCGCAGCGACAGCGCGGTGGCCAGCAGGACCGCCGCGATGGCGCCGAGCACGATGGGGGCGGCGACGGGGACGCCCGGCAGCGTGTCCAGCGAGTCCCACAGCCTCGCGGCGCCCCACGAGAGCACCCCGGCGACGACGAAGAGCGCCGCCAGGGTGCGGACGCGGAGTTGGTTCATCGGTCTTCCACCTCGCGGGGGTGCGGTGTCGGCAGCGGCACGGGCACCAACGCTCAGGAGGGCAGGACGAGTTCCAGGTCGGGACGGGCGGTGACGCCCTCCCGGCCGAGGGAGGCGAGCAGGGCCTCGATCGCGCCGTGGCCCGGAACCTCCGCCGCGGGGTCGATGTCGTGCCAGGGCACGAGGACGAACGCGCGCTCGTGCGCGCGCGGGTGGGGCAGGGTGAGCTGCGGGTCGTCGGAGACGACGCCCTGGTAGGCGACGATGTCCACATCGATGGGCCGCGGCTCCCAGCGCTCCTCGCGGGTGCGCTCCAGCGCCTCCTCGATGGCGTGCCCGCGCTCCAGGAGAGAGGAGGGCGGCAGGGTGGTCCGCACGACGACGATCGCGTTGAAGTAGCTGGGCTGGCTGCCGGGCTCGACGCCCCACGGTTCGGTCTCGTAGACCGGCGAGACGGCCTTGACCTTCAGCCCGGGCGTGTCCGCGAGCGCGTCGACGGCGCTTTGCAGGGACTCCAGCCGGTTGCCGAGGTTGCTGCCCAGCGACAGGACGGCGATGTTCGGGTTGTGCAGGGTCGTGTCGGCCGCATCCACCTGCTGCACCACCGAGGCGGGCACCGGCTGTACGGTCGGGTCACTGTTCGGCGTCATGCGCGGCTCCGCTTGATAGTGATGGTCACGTCTTCGAAGGGGACGGTGATCGGCGCCTCCGGCTTGTGGACGACCACCTCGACCTCCTGGACGGCGTCGTGCCGCAGGCAGGTGTCGGCGATCCGCTGGGCGAGCGTCTCGATCAGGTCGACGGGTTCGCCTTCGAGCACCGCGACGACTTCCTCGGCGACGATGCCGTAGTGGACCGTACGGGACAGGTCGTCTTCCGTCGCGGCCGGGCGCGTGTCGAGTCCCATGTCGAGGTCCACGACGAAGGTCTGCCCCCGCTCGCGCTCCTCACTGAACACGCCGTGATGCCCACGCGCCGTGAGGCCGCGCAGTGCGACGCGATCCACGCGCATCACTCCCGTCGGTCGTACGAGTCCGGTACCGGCGTACCGCGGCACCGGATCGAATCTACCCGCGTACTCGGCGGCTCGCGGCGCCGCCTACCCCACAGCGTCGGAGCCCACGCGCGCATTCCCGGCCGACGGTCCTCGGCGCGTTCTCCGCGAGCGGCGGGGGCGGCTCAGAGCTCGATGTCGCCCTGGCCGAGGTCGCTCTCGTCCTCGCCGGGCCCGTCCTCGTCCTGTTCGACGAGGACGGGCGAGCCGTGGTGGGACCACAGCTTCCACTCCCCGCCCGCGGTGCGGCGGAAGACGTTGGTGGCCACCACGAGTCCGCCCACCAGCGGACCCGCCGAACCGTCCTCCTCGGCGGGTCCGCCGGAGAGGATGTTCTCCGTGCAGCTCACCAGGGCGGTGTCGCCGAGAACGGAGATCTCGGTGTCGGTCAGGAAGAACTGCACGTAGTCGGTGTTCGCCATGATCAGGGCGTAGGAGCGCAGCACCTCGCCGCGCCCGGTGAGCACAGGCCAGCCGGGGTGCACGACGCGGACCCCGTGTTCGCCTTCGCCGCCCTCCGGGTCCGCGGGGTCGTCGGCGCCCTCGCCGAGCCACATGCCCGACAGCGCCTCGAGGTCGCCTCGTTCGATCGCGTCGTACAGCGCGGTGTTGGCGGCGTCGACCGCCTCGATGTCGGTGCTGGTGCCGCTCATCGGGGTGCCTCCGCCGGCCCCTGGGCCGTCCCCCGCCGCTCCAGGGTGTCAGGAAGCGCGTCGGCGGCCGACTCGACGGCGCGCGCGACGCGCACGGCGTCGGCACTGGCGCGTACCTCGTGGACCCGTACCGCCCACGCCCCCTCGCGCGCGGCCAGCGCGGAGACGGCGGCCGTGGCGGCGTCGCGTTCCCTGGCGGGCGGCGGCGCTGTGTCCTTGTCGTCGGCCAGTACCCGGCCCAGGAAGCGTTTGCGGGAGGCGGCGACGAGCAGCGGCCGGTCCAGCTCGGCCCGCATCCTGGCCAGCGCCGCGACGAGAGCGAGATCGTGCTCGGCGCGCTTGGCGAAGCCCAGGCCCGGATCGAGCAGGACGCGGGCCGGGTCGATGCCGCCGTCCACGGCGCGCCGCACCGAGTCCGCGAGCTCGCTGATGACCTCGCCGACCACGTCGGTGTAGACGGCCCGGTTGTTCATGTCGATGCTCTGGCCGCGCCAGTGCATCACCACGAACGGCACACCGGCTTCGGCGACGACGGGCACCATGGCGGGGTCGGCGAGACCGCCGCTGACGTCGTTGACGAGGACGGCGCCCGCTTCGAGCGCGCGCGCCGCCACACAGGCGCGCATCGTGTCGACGCTGACGACGACGCCCTCGCCCGCCAGCCCGCGCACGACGGGCAGGACGCGGCGCAGCTCCTCGTCCTCGCTCACGCGTGCGGCTCCCGGGCGGGTGGACTCACCGCCGACGTCGACGAGGTCTGCGCCCTGCGCCACCAGGTCGAGCCCGTGCTTGACCGCGGTCTCGGTGTCGAACCAGCGCCCCCCGTCCGAGAACGAATCGGGGGTCACGTTGACCACACCCATCACCGCGCAGCGGTCCCACTCGGGGAGGCCGTCCACGCGGCCCCGCGTTCTCGCACCCATGTGCCCAGGGTAGGCGTCCGCCGGACACCAGGCGCCGCAGGCCCGTGCGGACAGACCGGTGCGGTCAGCCGCCCGCGGTGGGGTCCGGTGCGGTCAGCGGCCTGCGGTGGGGTCCGGTGCGGTCAGCGGCCCGCGGTGGGGTCCGGTGCGGTCAGCCAGCGTTCCGGGGCGGCTTTACGGCGCCCGGTGCGGGAGCGTTCCGCCTGGGCGCTCAGCAGGGCGTGGGCCTCCCGCACGTCGCGGAGGCGGGCGCGGGCGGTGCCGCCCGCGCCGTGGTCCAGCGAGACGTCCGCCAGCCGGTGCCGGCGCTGCCAGGGCCCCTGTTCGAGGCGGACGCTCTGCACCTTGGCGTGCGGGACGAGGGTCGTGCGGCGCTTGAGGAGGCCCCGGCGGGTGACGAACACCTCGCCGGTCACCCCCTGCCCGTAGCCGCGCCGCGCCACCGGGGCGCACCAGCGGGCCCGCCGGGGCACGGGCGTGAGCGCGGCGGTGGCGGCGTGCAGGTCGACACCGGGCAGCACCCGGGCGAGGACCGCCGCGGCCTGCGGCCACGGGGCGACGGGGAGGAGCAGGCCGCCGCTGTCGTCCTTGGCGGGGTTTCCCGCGCCCGCGATCTCCAGTTCGACCCGCGTCCAGCCGCGCCGCCGCCACAGCAGCGGTTCGACGAGGTGGACGGCCTGGACCCGGCCGGGCGGCACGGTGGCGTGCCGGCGGTCCAGCAGCCCGGAGTCGAGGCGGAGGCCGTCGGGCGACTCGGCGACGGTCCAGTCGAACTCGCGGATCACCCGCCCGGCGCCGCTGGCCCACACCCCGCCGGCGAGCGGGAACGCCGTCGCCAGGGCCGGCCACACGCTGTCCGAGGCCAGGTAGATCAGCGGCGGCATGACGAGCAGCGCGAGCAGCGTCCCCCACCCGGCGCCCAGCAGCGCCACGCTCGTCACCAGGGTCCGCAGCGGCACGCGCAGCAGCTCGCGGGAGGGCGCCTCGCCTGCCTCGGTGGCCGCCTCGGGCGCGATCCCGGCGGCGCGGGCCAGCAGCTCGGCGCGCAGCGCGACGGCGTCCCGCTCGCCCAGAAACGCCAGCTCGTCCTTGGACTCGGTGCCGACGGCGTCCAGCTTCAGCTTGGCCACGCCCGCCACCCGGGCCAACAGCGGCCGGGCGACGTCGACAGCCTGCACGCGGTCGAGCCGGATGTGCGCGGTGCGGCGGAAGAGGAGTCCTGTGTGGATGCGCAGCTCGGTGTCCGTGACCAGATAGCTGGTGCACCACCACGTCAGGAAGCCGTACGCGGCGGCCGGCGGCAGCAGCACCAGCAGACCGAGGGTCGCCCACCCGGCCGTCAGGTGCGCGGACCACTCGCGGGCCTGCTGTGCGTCGTGCGCGACGAACGCCAGCAGCGCCGCGAGTGGCGCCCAGGCCCGCCGCCAGGGCGTGACGGGGTGCAGCGGCGTCCCCTCGGGCCGTCGCGGCAGCCACCGCGGCCCGGGCTTACGGCTGTCCGCCTGGGGCTTCGGTGTGGCGTCGTCGCCCCGCGGTTCGGGCCCGCGGGGCCCGGCCGGGCCGGTCACAGCCCCGCCGAACGGGCCTCGCCCAGCTCCGTGAGCCGGTCGCGCAGCCGTTCGGCCTCCGCCGGGGTCAGCCCGGGAATGGTGGCGTCGGTCGTCGCGGCGGCGGTGTGCAGCTGGAGCCGGGAGAGCCCGTAGCGGCGCTCCAGCGGCCCTGACGTCACCTCGACGAGCTGCATCCGCCCGTACGGCACCACCGTCGTCTCCCGCCACAGCACGCCGTGCGAGACGAGCAGGTCTCCCCCAGACTCCGTCCGGGAGGTGCCCCCAGCGCGCTCCGCGTACCGCCACGAGCGCCAGTTGCGGCGCAGCGCGCCCCACCCCCAGGCTGCCGCCGCGAGCGGCAGCAGCGCGCACGACGCCCACACCGCGCCGAGCGTCAGGGCGAGCACCACCCCGGCCGCGACGGCGAGGGGCAGCAGCCAGCACAGCAGCACGAACCTGCGCAGCGGCAGCAGCGCCCGCTCGACGCCGCGCCACTCGGGCGCCGCCTCGCCGGGCGCTGTCTCGCCGGGCGCCGCCTCGCCGGATGCCGCCTCGGGGGGCGGGACGGAGGTGGGGTCGGTCATCTGTTCAGCGTACGAGCGGGCGGCGGGAGGCCGTGTCCCCCGCGAGGAGGAAGCTGACAGGATGAGCCTCATGACTCAGACGGAGACGACCGTTGGTATCGGCGGGGCGGCCGAGAGCACCGACATGGTGCTCAACATCGGTCCGCAGCACCCCTCCACACACGGCGTGCTGCGGCTGCGGCTGGTCCTGGACGGGGAGCGGATCGAGCGCGCCGAGCCGGTGGTCGGCTACATGCACAGGGGAGCGGAGAAGCTCTTCGAGGCGCGCGACTACCGCCAGATCATCGTGCTGGCCAACCGCCACGACTGGCTCTCGGCGTTCTCCAACGAGCTGGGCGTCGTCCTCGCCGTCGAACGGATGCTCGGCATGGAGGTGCCCGAGCGCGCGGTGTGGACCCGCACCCTGCTGGCCGAGCTGAACCGGGTGCTCAACCACCTGATGTTCCTCGGCTCCTACCCGCTGGAGCTGGGCGGGATCACGCCGGTCTTCTACGCGTTCCGGGAGCGTGAGGAGCTCCAGAACGTCATGGAGGAGGTCTCCGGCGGCCGAATGCACTACATGTTCAACCGCGTCGGCGGCCTCAAGGACGACCTCCCGGCCGGCTGGCGCGACCGCGCACGGCACGCGGTGGCCGCCGTCCGCTCCCGTATGGGTACCTTCGACGACCTGGTCCTCGGCAACGAGATCTTCCGGGGCCGCACCCGCGGGGTCGGCGTGCTCAGCCCCGAACTGGTGCACGCCTACGGCGTCAGCGGTCCCCTCGCCCGCGCGTCCGGCGTCGACTTCGACCTGCGGCGCGACGAGCCGTACCTCGCCTACGGCGAGCTGGCGGACGCCCTGAAGGTCGTCACCCGCCAAGAGGGTGACTGCCTGGCCCGGTTCGAGGTACTCCTCGACCAGGTGCACAACTCCCTCGACCTGGCCGACGCCTGCCTCGACCGGCTCGCCGCGCTGCCGCCGGGCCCCGTCAACCAGCGGCTGCCCAAGGTCCTCAAGGCACCCGAAGGCGCCACCTACGCCTGGACGGAGAACCCGCTGGGGCTCAACGGCTACTACCTCGTCTCCAAGGGCGAGAAGACGCCCTACCGGCTCAAGCTGCGCTCCGCCTCGTTCAACAACATCCAGGCACTGACCGAACTGCTGCCCGGCACGCTGGTCGCGGACATGGTCGCGATCCTGGGGTCCTTCTTCTTCGTCGTCGGCGACATCGACAAGTAGCCGCGCGGCCACCGGCGGCACGCCACGGCCACACGCCACAGCCGCACGCCACGGAGCGGCTCAGGAACGCGAGCCGCTTCCGCGCCTGCTGCGGCCGAAGAAGTCGAACCCGCCGGTGTCCCCGTCGCGCCCGTCCGGCTCGGCGGCACCCTCGTCCGGCTTCCCCCTGCCCGCGGGCGTCGCCTGCGGCGGTACGGGGGACGCCGGTGCGACGGGCGTGGCGGGAGCGGCGACCACACTTGCGGCGGGCAGGGGGCCTGCGGCGCGCAGGGGGGCTGCGCCCGAACTCCCGTCCCCACCCGAGCCCGGAGCAGCGCCCGTGTCGGCGCCCGTGTCCGCGCCCGCGCCCCGAGGGGCGTCGCTGTCCAAGACGGCGTCCACCCCCGACTCCGAAACGGTGCCCGCGCCAGCGTCCACACCCGACCCCGGGACTGCGCCCGCGCCCGCGCCCGGAACGGCACCCGTGCCCGGGACTGCGCCCGCGCCCGTGCCCGGGACTGCGCCCGCGCCCGTGCCCGGGACTGCGCCCGCGCCCGTGCCCGGGACAGCGTCCACGCCCGATCCCGGAACGACGCCCGCGCCCGTGCCCGGGACAGCGTCCACGCCCGATCCCGGAGCGGCACCCGCGCCCGTGCCCGGAACGGCACCCGTGCCCGGGACGGCGGCGTCCGCGCCCGGAGCGGGCTCCGTCTCCGCGCTCGTGGCGCGGTCCGCGTCCGCGTCCGCGTCGGCGGGGCCGGCCGCCGTGGTGCGCGCCGACGCGGCGGGTTCGGGGGCGTCCTCTTCGTCCGCGTGCCGCCGGGCGCCGGCGGCACGCTCGGCGGCGCGCTGGCGCACCACGTTCCTGGCCAGGGCGGTCAGCGCCTCGTCGGCCCGCAGGTAGGTCAGCTGGGTGGGGGCGCCGGAGCTGCGGCGGTGGTCGGTGGCGTCCGCGGTCAGCGCCCTGCTGCCGCCGGCGGGGGCGCCGGACTCCAGCTCCAGCAGTCGGCGGCCTTCCAGCGCGCTGGCGCGCTGGGTCTCGGCGTGGGCGTAGCGGCGCAGCAGGTCGGCGTGCTCGGAGCGCAGCCTGGTGAGTTCGGCGCGTTTCCCGCGGAGCTTGCCGGCCAGTTTGGCGCGGACCTCGCGCAGTTCCTCGGCCTCGCCCTCCAGCTCGGCCTGTTTCTCCTCGGCCCGCCACGCCGTGCTGGCCATCCGCGCCTTGAGGTCGCCGACCTGTCTGCCCGCCGCCTTGTCCCACCGGCGGAGCAGCACGGAGCCGGTGACGGCGGCGGCGGCCGAGGCGGCGGCGAGGGCGCGCAGGACGACGGTGTCCAGGTCGCCGATGCCCGGCTCGCCCACCAGCCAGGTGCCGCCGGCGCAGGCCAGCGCGGCCACCGCTACCGCCGCCGGGGGGAGCAGGCGGTGCAGCGGCGGGGAATGGCGATGACGTCCACGTGGCATGGCTGGGAATTTACCGTGCGCGGCTTGCGCGGCGACACCGGCCGAGGTCGCCGCGGGGGTGTCCTTATGCCAGGTTCTTCTTCGCGAGGTAGTCCTCGGCGACGTCCTTGGCCTTCTTGCGGTCCTGGTCGACCTGGCGGTTGAGGGCGGTCAGGTCCTCGGTGGTGAGGGTGCGGGTGAGCTTGTCGAGGGCGTTCGCGACCTTCTTGCCGCCCGCGTCATCGGCGTTGACGACGGGCAGCACGTTGTCGGCGTTCTGGAGTTTCTTGTCGTCCTCCAGGAGGACCAGGCCGAACTGGTCGAGGGTGGCGTCCGTGGTGGTGGTCAGGACGAGCTGGTCCTTGCCGTCCTTGACGGCCTGCTTGGACTGGCTGGTGCCCACGCCCTTGGGGTCGATGCCCTTGACGTCGATGCCGTAGGTCTTCTCCAGGCCCGGCCGGCAGAAGGGGCGGGTCTCGCACTCGTCGCCCGCCGCGACGGTGACGCTCTGCTTTGACTTGCCCAGGTCGCTGAGGGTCTTGAGCTTGTGCTTCTTGGCGTAGTCCGCGGACACGGCGAACGCGTTCTGGTCCACCGCCTTGCCCGCGTCCAGCACCTTCAGGCCGCGCGGTTCGGCCAGTTTCCGCAGGGCTTCGACGGTCTTGTCGGCGTCCGGCGAGGCGACGGGTTCGGCCTTGGGGCCGTTCTTCTTCGCGTTGAGGAACTCGGCCATCGTCGCGGCGTACTCGGGGACGACGTCGATGCGGCCCTTTTCGAGCTCGGGCTCGTACAGCTCGCGGTTCTTGACCTTCTTGACGCTCGTCTTGTAGCCCGCTTCGGACAGGACGCCGGAGTACAGCTCGGCGAGGATCTCCGATTCGGTGAACCCCGCGGAGCCGATGACGAGGCTGCCCTTGCCGCCACCGCCGCTGCCGCCTTTCTCTTCCAGGTCGCTGCCGCCGCAGGCGGCGAGCGAGAGCGTCAGTGCGGCGACGGCGCCGCCCGCTGCGAGGGCGCGTCGGCGCGCGGGTGCACGCCGGGTGGTGGAGGGGTGCTGCGCSCGCGGACGCGCCC
>NZ_JASKYT010000290.1:0-8066 GCF_041028275.1 Streptomyces sp. PU-14G | reverse complement strand
GCATCACGCTCCCGCCGCGGACCATCGCGCCCCCGCCGCGGACCATGAGGTCGCCGCCGCGCCCGCCCTCGCCCGCGTCGTTCTCGTCACCGGCCCCTCCGGCTCGGGCAAGACCCGGCTGGCCGCCCGCAGCGGGCTGCCCGTCCTCCGTCTCGACGACTTCTACAAGGAGGGCGGCGACCCCACACTGCCCCGCATCGGAGCCGCCGTCGACTGGGACTCGCCCCTCTCCTGGGACGCCGACGCCGCCGTGCGCGCCATCGCCGAACTGTGCCGCGAGGGCGCCACCACCGCGCCCCGCTACGACCTCTCCCGCAGCGCCCGCACCGGCACGGACCGCCTCGCCCTCGACGGCTCGCCGCTCTTCATCGCGGAGGGCATCTTCGCCGCCGACGTCGCCGCCCGCTGCGCGGCGCTCGGCCTGCTGGCCGACGCCATCTGCCTGCGAGGCCGCCCGTCCACCACCTTCCGCCGCCGCCTCCTGCGCGACATCCGCGAGGCCCGCAAGCCCCTCCCCGTCCTCCTGCGGAGGGGCTGGCGCCTCATGCGCGCCGAACCCGCCCTCGTCGCCCGTCACCGCGCCCTGGGCGCCACCCCCTGCGCCCACGCCGAGGCCCACACCCGCCTCGCCCGCCTCCGCGCGACCACTCCCCTCGCGCAGGCAGCCACTCAGCGGTGACAGGGGACACGGTTGGCCGGTCGGAGCTCTCCGCATTCCCTGCGCCGACTGCGACGGGTACCGCGCGAGCACCAACCGGTCGGCCAGCCGCCGCTGCGCGGCGCGGAAGACCATGTCGAAGTGCCGGCTCTGGCGTACGTCGACCATGCCCGGGACGGGGGTGGCCCTGAGCTTCTGCGTCCGGTAGCGGGCGGCGGCACGCAGTGTGCGCACAAAGCCGTGTGGCTTTGACGCCAGCCGTGTGGCTTTGACGCTCAGAGAACGTCGACGTTGGCACCGGGCAGCCGGTTCCGGCAGTCGAGGACATAGGGCGCGTGCTCGAGAACCGCCTCGTAGTCGAATCCCGCGTGGTCCGTGAGTAGCACCACGGCGTCGGCGGCTGCGATCTCCTGTACCGTCGCCTCGACTTGGATCAGGCGCGCGTCGGCGTGGATGTCACCCACGACATGCGGGTCCGCGCCACGCACCTCGGCGCCGAGGTCGAGAAGCAGCTCGGCGATGCGAGTCGACGGCGACTCCCGGGCGTCGGAGGTGTTGGGCTTGTAGGCCAGGCCGAGCAGCAGGACGCGGGACCCGTTGACGGTTTTGTGACGCGTGTTGAACGCCTCGATGAGCCGCCGGATCACGTAGTCGGGCATGTGCCTGTTCACGTCATTCGCGAGTTCGACGAACCGGAACGGGACACCGACCGCGCGCTCCACCTTCCACGACAGGAACAACGGGTCGATCGGCAGGCAGTGTCCGCCGACGCCGGGGCCGGGGGTGAACCGCATGTAACCGAAGGGCTTGGACGCGGCGGCGTCGATCGCCTCCCAGATGTTCACGCCGAGCGACTTGGCGAGCATCGCTATTTCGTTGACGAGCGCGATGTTGACGTGTCGGAAAATGTTCTCGATCAGCTTGGTCAGCTCGGCCACTTTCGTACTCGAAACCGGCACGGTGGTCTGCACCAGGCCGTCGTAGAACCCCTTGATCACGTCGAGCGATGCGGCATCGATACCGGCCACCACTTTGGGCGTCTTGTCGAACGGCCACTTCTTGTTGCCCGGGTCGATGCGCTCGGGGCTGAAGCCGACGTGGAAGTCAGCACCAGCGATCAGACCGGACGCCTTCTCCAGGATCGGCAGTAACAGCTCCTCGGTGGTGCCTGGGTAGGTCGTGGACTCCAGGACCACGGTCGCGCCAGGGCGCAGGTGCGCACCCAGCGTGCTGGCACAGGTCTCGACGCAGGCGAGGTCAGGTGCACCGTCCCGCAGCGGGGTCGGTACGGTGATCACCGCGATGTCGAACCCGGCCGGCGCGCCGGCCTCGGAGCTCGCGGAGTAGGCCCCGGAGTCCAGCACTGCGCGAAGCCGCGCGGACGCCACGTCCTCGACGTACGACTCACCAGTGGCGAGCTGTTTGACGCGGTGCCGGTCCACGTCGTAGCCGATGACACGGTGGCCCACCTCTGCGGCGCGCACGGCCAGCGGCAGCCCCACATAGCCCTGACCAGCGACAACAACATGCATGGCTGCTCCTACTACAGTCCCAGTGGTTGAATGAACCGTCATCTCTGGCTTGGCAAGGAGAAACGCTGTGCCCCTGGTTTCCGTCGTGATGCCCGTGTACAACTCGAGAGCCACTCTGGGCGCCGCGATCCGGTCGGTACTTACGCAGACTCACAGCGACCTGGAGCTTTTGGCCACCGACGACAAGTCCTCCGACGGCTCCATGGACCTACTCGCGGAATTCGCCCGGCAGGACGATCGCGTATTTCCGGAGTCGGCTCCCGAACGGGGCGGGGCCGGCCGGGCGCGCAACCTCGCTATCGAGCGGGCCAGAGGGGACTACATCGCCTTTCTCGACAGTGACGACATGTGGCTCCCGGAAAAGATTGAGCGGCAAATCGAATTCGCGGCGGCGGCCGATGCACCATTGACGTTCACCTCCTACTACAAGATGAACGCCGACTACGACGGTGAAAGCACCGATTTCATCCCGAACGGCCGTGTAGTCCGAGCGCGGGAACACGTGGACTACCGCGCGATGCTGACTCAGGACCACATTGGCGCCTTGACCGCCATGTACGACCGAACCGTCCTCGGCACGAGGCTGATGCCAAAGATGCCCAAGCGGCAGGACTACGCGCTGTGGCTGTCGATCATGCGTGACGGTCATGCCGCCCGTGGCCTTCCCGAGCCGTTGGCGGTGTACAGGGCCCACCGCGCGGGATCGCTGTCCTCGAACAAGTTGTCACTCGTCCCGTACAACTGGTCCCTGTACCGCGAACATGAACGACTGTCGGTTCCCAAGTCGACACGGGCCCTGGCCGGAGCTGTGTGGCACTCGCTGCGCAAATCGCGGATCTAGGCCGCCAGAGGGGGCACGACCTGCCGTCCGTGCGTCCTCCCTACGAGGCATACGGCCCGACGGCGCCCCTGTCGCGCAGGAACAGTTGGAGCAGCAAGCGGCGCTCCTCTGGCGCAACGTCGCACTGGCCGGCGCCGAGTGGTTCGCGACCGTGAACCCAGCGGTGCTGGTTCACGATCAGGAGGTCACCGCGCTGGAGCGTGAAGGAGACCTGCCCAGCAACCATCTGGCCCGCGAGTTCCTCGGCCGCGTGGGCGTGCGCCTCGTCGAGTCCGGACGCACTGAGCATCTTGGCGGTGAACCGGACGAATCCGAGGTCCGCGGGTGCGCCATCCAGGACAGGAAACGGCTTGTACTCCTCTCCGACGTCTGACAGGTCGAAAAACGATCCGTAGCTGTATGCCACGTCGGTCAGGAGGGCGCGACTTGTCGGCGTCAAGCGCGATACGGCTGCGCGAGCATCGGAAAGGATGCTCGCGCCGGCACCCAACGGGTCGGGGCGGGCACACAGAAGCGTCGTGTAGTCCGGAGGCCGGGTCACATTGACCAGGTCCATGTGAAATGCGTTGTACCCCGTACCGGTAGACAAGCCAGGGCTGGCCTGGAGGTTGGTCCCGAGTTCCTTCCACAACGGCCATCGCCGGAAGGGCTGAAAAGGGGTGGCCACTTCGGCAAGAATCGCCGTTGCCAAGCGCAGAAACCGGTCCCCGACCCCAAGGGCCTGAGCGATGTTCCGCAGGCGCACTACCGCATATCCGCCAGGTTCTCCACCCAGCATCCGAAGAAGAGTGTTGACGGTTTCCTCGAACAGCGGAGCTGAGTCCAGTGCAGCCCGGTATCGCTCGATCGTGGCATACGCCAGGGACGTGCCCTCCACGCTCCAGGGAGGGAGGGTGCTTCCGAGTCCGATTAACGCTTCCTCAAGCTCGTTTGGCAGATCGATGAACATGCCAGTGGGCGGTTCCAGGAGAGTGGTCACGCTTGGTTCCTTCCGTCGCACGGTTCAGGGCCTTGCGGGCCAACGGACCCCGTCCCCGCCAGGTGGGAGATCCTCCGACGGGCTGCGGAGGGGACAAGGGCTTGGGGCTCGCATCGAGCGATCACGCGGGAGCGTTCCTCCACCCAGCACTGCACAGAGCCGGCGTCCAGCCCGGAGGTGTCGCCGAGGTGGGTACGCACACGCTTGGGACTGGTGCTGGTAGGCGGCGGCTCGGCTCGCAACGTGGCCGGCCCCCGCTCACTGCTCACCACAGGTCGTGACGACGCAGTGGAACCACACCCACTTCCCGCCGGGGGTAAGCGTGTAGCCCATGGCCTTGGTCATCTCCCGGAGCAGCCACAGGCCACGGCCTGAGTCGGAGAGGAGGGCCGGAGTCTTGACGTACGGGACCTTTGTCGAGTGGTCGAATAGTCGAACGCACAGCACGTCTCCATCCCGTTCGACGACGAGCTCGCAGCTGGGGACTTCCACGTGCTTGCACACGTTGGACAGCAGCTCCGTGGCCCCGAGGCGCGCGACGTGGACGGCATCGCGGTCAGCACCCAACGTGCGAGCAGCTATCCCGACTTCGTTGCGCCACGTCTCGACCGTGCGCTTATCCGCCGTTAACTGCCACGCGTGTTCGCAGTCAGTGCGTAGGGGCTGAGCTTCGACTTCCATGCCTGGAACCTCCCGAACCGGCCGGCGCGCACTGCGGCACACGCCGAGCAGACCGCCAGTCACGCCTTGAGCGCGCTGCGTCACACTGAGCATCATTCGACCTTGCCGCCTCTCCGTCAAGCCATTGCATGGCAATCTGCCAAACTTCCGCCTAGCAGAGTTACAACACGTGTTCGCCGGAAGATCCGGGACGCGACGACCTGTACTCTCGGCCCCGCCTACAGAAGGGAGTTGGGGCACATGTCCGTCGTCCAAAGCGGCAGTCCGCTCTCGGCCCGGCGCAAGCTCGGTCAAGAGCTACGTCTCTTGCGTGACCGGGTGGGGATGACCACCGAAGATGTTGGGGCGCACCTCAACTGCCACAACTCGAAGATCAGCCGACTGGAACTGGGCAAGCGGACCTGCACGGAGCGGGACTTCGAAGCGCTGATGGACTTGTTCGAGGTCGACCGGGAGAAGTACGGGGAGCTCCGCGAGCTGATGGTCCGCGGTCGGCAGCGCGTACCTCCTTGGTGGCACGCCTACAACGACGTCATCTCCGCCAACTACGCAGAGTTCCTGGCTTACGAGTCCGAAGCCGCAAACTGCTTCGAGTACCAGCCCATCCTGGTTCCGGGTCTCTTGCAGACTGCGGAGTACGCTCAAGCGGTCACAGGGGTGAGCTTCACGGCTCTCGGCCCGGATCAGGTGGAGGGCCTTGTCGAAGTCCGGATGCAGCGGCAGGTGCGGCTACGTGAGGACATCCCGCTGAGACTTCAGGTAGTCGTCACTGAAGCAGCGCTGCGCTTCAACGTAGGAGGCGACCATGTGATGCGGACGCAGCTGCGTCGCCTCAAGGAGGTCGCGGCGCTCGACAACGTGACCTTCAGAGTGCTCCCGTTCAGCGCAGGGGAGAAGGCCGCCACGACTGGGGCGTTCACTCTGTTCAGCAGCGGGAAGGATGCGGATGTAGACGCCGCTTTCACCGAGTCCGCCGACAACACCACGAACTTCCGTGACGACAGGCTTGCGCTGAGGCAGTTGAGTCGGCTGTTCCGGAACCTGTCAAGCGCGGCGCTGGCCGAAGAGGCTAGCATCGAGTGGGTTGACCGTATCGAGAAAGAGCGGGATTGAAATGAGCAACATGGCCGACCTGTACGCGGCCGACCTCTCTGGCGCGGACTGGTACAAGAGCACCTACACGGCCGGCAACGGCAACTGCGTCGAGGTCGCCAGCACGCCCGGCGTCACCGGCACCGCAATCCGCGACTCGAAGAACGTGCAGATCCCTGCTGCACGCGTGTCTCGCGAGGCGTGGCAACTCTTCCTGTCATCCCTGGCGAAGGACGAGCTCCAAGGCTGATGACCGACGCACGGCAGAAGGCTGACCTGTACTCCCTCGACCTGAGCGAGGCCACCTGGAAGAGCGCCCCGGGAAGCGACCCGAACAACCGTATCGAGGTAGCAGAACTCCCTGGCGGTGCGATGGCCATGCGCAACCCAGCCGACCCCAACGGCACGGTCCTGCGCTACACGCCGGCCGAGTGGGACGCCTTCGTCCGTGGCGTACGCGACGGTGAGTTCGACCCGCAGTAGGCGCCCAGGCCATGGCCCCGCCTTCCCGGCACAACGCGGAAGGCGGGGCTTCCTTCTGGCCACCACCGGCATGAGGTGCAGATCGTCGTGGACATGCACAGCTGTCCTGGTGGATTCCAGTACGTCATCGCCGACGGATACTGGAACGTCCGTGACGTGCGGACCCAGTGGGGCCTCTGCTCCGCGTGGGTGCCCGCCTGGCGAGCATGCGTGACGCACGACCACAGCCTCCGCCCAGGCGGCCTTGGACAAGTGAGCGGACCTTTGAGCGCGAGTCCGTTCGTCTAGGAGTTGTTCCGGCCGGCCAGGTGGCGTTGCAGGGCCAGGTGGCGGAACTGGCAGACGGTGCCCACGCGGCGCAGAATGCCCCGGCGTGCGTGGGCGTCGGCCAGGGAGCGCATGGGACGCCACGGGAGGCGTCTTCGGACGACCAGCAGAGTGCGGGCGGTGGTGTAGCGCCACCGCAGTGCGCCGCCTGTGGCCAGGGAGGTGCCGAAGGCCAGGCCGCAGACGGCCCCCAGCCCCGGGCGGGTGCCGAGCCCGATGACGCAGCCGGCGGTGAGGGCGCCGGCGAGCCCGCCCTGCAGAGCGGTGCCGAGGGCGGTCGCCACCGCGTTCGGCAGACCGAACGGCAGACCGAGCAGAAGGCCGCCCACGAGCCCGCAGCCGCCTCCCACGGCGACGAAGACGTTGGGCAGCCAGCCGATGCCGGAGTTGGGTCCCGCGTGTTCCTGTACGGGGCTGAAGAGGGCCCCCAGGGTGGCAGCGGCGCTCAGAAGGGCCACAAGCACGGCGGCTTCACTCCCCGCTGGCCACGCCAGGAGGTGTACGGCGAGCAGGCTGATGAGCAGCCCGCCGGCACCGAGCACGAGGATCAGGAGGTGGGCGGAGACGGACGCCGACAACTGCCACCAGGCGATGTGCGGACTGCCCGCCAGAGCGCCCTCCTAAGGGGACGCACGCAAGAGAGCGGTTCCGTCTGGACCCCCTGTCCAGGCGGAACCGCTCTCTTCCCCGTGTCCCCGTATCCCGTATCCCCCGTTGTTTTCCCCGTATCCCCCTGTGCCCCATGTCCCCGCGGGGTCAGGTGGACGTGTGTGTGGTCGCGTCGGTCAGGCGACCAGTTCGTCGAAGCTCTCTTCCTGGTCCCGGCCGAAGCTGAGGACCTCGTCGTCGCGCAGGCGACGGAGGGAGCGCCAGATGCTGCTCTTGACCGTGCCGACACTGATGTCGAGTATGTCCGCGATCTCGGGGTCGGTGCGGCCCTCGTAGTAGCGCAGGACCAGCATGGTGCGCTGGAGTTCGGGCAGCCGGGCGAGCGCCTGCCACAGGACGGTGCGCAGTTCGGTGCCGCGCATCGCGTCCTGCTCCCCGACGGTCTCGGGCAGCTCCTCCGTCGGGTACTCGTTGAGCTTCCGGCGGCGCCAGGCGCTGATGTGCAGGTTGGTCATGGTGCGGCGCAGGTAGCCGCCGACCGCCGCCTTGTCGGTGATCCGCCCCCAGGCGCGGTAGGTGGAGAACAGCGCGCTCTGCAGCAGGTCTTCGGCCTCGAAGCGGTCGCCGGTCAGGTGGTAGGCGGTGGCGTACAGGGAGGCACGGCGCTCGCGCACGTAGGCGGTGAACGCCGCCTCGGCGTCCGCGTCCGGAGTCCCCCCGGACTCCTCGACGGCGCCGAGTGCCCCTGCCTTCCTGTACTCGCCACTGCCCCGGGAGCCCCCCTCGCTCCCGTTCTCCCCCGTGTCGCCGGTGTGACCCGACGTGTCGCCGGTGTGACCCGGCTCCCCCCGGTCCCCCGTGTTC
>NZ_JASKYT010000029.1:0-41074 GCF_041028275.1 Streptomyces sp. PU-14G | reverse complement strand
GCCTCCGCCTGGTCGTCGCCCACCTGGGCATGCCCGAGTACGCCGACTTCCTCACCCTGGCGGAGCGCTACCCGGGCGTCCTGCTGGACACGACGATGGTCTTCACCGGCTTCTCGGAGGCCGCCGCCCCGTTCCCCCGCGCGGAACTGCCCCGGCTCGCCGACCTCGGCGACCGTGTCCTGCTGGGCACCGACTTCCCCAACATCCCGTACGCGTACGCCCACGCCCTCGAAGCGCTGGAGGAGCGGACCGGGCTGGGTCCCGCCTGGCTCCGGGCGGTCTGCCACGACAACGCGGCCCGGCTCTTCGGTCTGGACCGCTGACCGGCCGCCCGGCCCACGAGGCGGGGCGGCGGCCCGAGCCGTACGAAGAGGCGGCTCGGGGACGGAGGCTGCTCAGGAACGGAGGCTGCTCATCCACCGGGAGAGCCCGCCGTAGGCCATGGGGACGACTTCCTTGTAGGAGAGCTCGCCGTCCAGCGTCACCACGAGCCGGCAGAACGGCGGATACCACGTCGTCCGCAGATGGGCGCGCCTGTCGAAGACCGCCTCCAAGAAGGCAGGGGTGGCCTCGCGGGGCAGATCGTGGAAGGTGACGCCGTCGAGCGTGATGTGCGCGTCTCCTTCCTCGAAGAGCTGGACGGCGATCCTCGGCGTGAAGGGCGCGCCGTCCGGCCCGTCGGTCGCGGGGATCTCCAACAGCGCCTCGTGGGGCAGGGAACCGTCCTCGTCGGTGACGGCGAACGCCCCCGCCGCCGTGCGCCGCGACGACTCGTCCGCACCGATCGCGTGCTCGACCGCCACCGGCAGGCCCCGGCGCTCCGCGAGCGCGGACAGCACCCCCACCGCCGCCTCCGTGCTGGGAATCGGGGGCTGCGGGCGCTGCGGCTGATGGCGCTGCGACGGCTGATGGCGCTGCGACTGGTGGCGTTGCGGCTGGTGAGGGTCGGGTGGCGGAGGCGGCGTGTGGTCCATACCACCGAGCATGCCCGCCGACCGCTCCGCGCGTGCGGGCGACACTCGCCGCCCGGGCGGCGGCGCTCGCCGTCGCGTGGGGAGGCGACGCGGTCAGTGGGGGCGTTCGGCGCTGTGGCAGGGGCTGCACAGCACGCGGCGGGCGGGCCGGTCGCTGGACGCCTTGCCCACGCCGCTGGTCCGGTGGACGAGAACCTGGGTGACGCGTCCGTGGTCGGGGCACACCACGAGACCGCAGCGGCGGCAGACACCGATGGCCACCGTGCCCTCGTTGCCGGTCACGTCGCAGTCGTAGCACTTCATGGGTCGAGAGTAGCTGAATAGTTTTGACTCAGTCAATTCTACTGGGAAGGGTGGGTGGGCCTGGACCCCTGCGTCGCCCCTGCTGGAAGGGGTACCGGCGTGGCTAGACTGGATGTAGTCAAGAAGGGGCGTGACTGCCATGGATCAGCCGGTGAGCGAGCTGCTCAAGGCCAGGGGGCTGCGCAGCACCGCACAGCGCCGCGCCGTCCTGACCGCCCTGCACGGGCACGCGCACTCCACCGCCGCCGAACTGGAGAACCGGATCCAGTCGGCGGACGGAGAACCCCCCAACCTGTCCCGCCAGGGGCTCTACAACGTGCTGGACGACCTGTCGCGGGCCGAGCTGATCCGCTGCATCGAACCTGCGGGCTCACCCGCCCGGTACGAACTGCGCGTCGGCGACAACCACCACCACCTCGTCTGCCGGAACTGCGGCCGCATCAAGGACGTCGACTGCAGCGTCGGCCGGGCCCCCTGCCTCGAACCGGGCGACGAGGCGGGGTTCAGCATCGACGAAGCGGAGATCACCTGGTGGGGTCTGTGCGCAGACTGCCGCCCCGCCACCGAACAGCCCGCGCCCCGCCACTGAAGCGCCGCACCCGCGCCGCACCCGCGCCGCACCCGCGCCGCACCCGCGCCGCGCCTCCCGCTTCCCGCTCCCTGCTTCCCGCTCCCTGCTTCCCGCTCCTCGCTCCCTCGCTCCCTGGCTTTCGCCCCCGGCTTTCTGGCCTTCCGGAGCCCTCGGGGGTTCCGGACCCGGGGGCTCCGGTTCCGGCGTTCGGCGTTCGGCGTCCGGGGCCGATCACGCCAGTTGGGCGGCGGCCTCCGTCGCGACCTTCTCGAACACCGCCTGGTCGGCGGCGAACACCGAGTCCGGGATCGGGGCATGTACGACCAACTCGGTGAAGCCCAGCTCAGCGTGGGCGCCCGCGAAGTCCACGAACGCGTCGACGGAATCCAGCAGACCTGCCCCCTCCGGCGTGAACCCGGTGAGCAGCACCTTGTCCAACTCCGCCACGTCCCGGCCGACCTCCGCACACGCCCGGCCGAGCTCGGCGATCTGCCCGCGGAGCGCTTGGCGCGACTGCTCCGGCGTCCCCGTCGCGGACAGCCTCGGGTCGCCCGTCGTGACCCACGCCTGCCCGTGACGCGCCGCGAGCCGCAGCCCGCGCGGCCCTGTGGCGGCCACCGCGAACGGCAGCCGGGGCCGCTGGACGCAACCGGGGATGCCGCGGGCCGCATGGGCGGAGTAGTAGGTGCCCTCGTGCGTCACCGTGTCCTCGGTGAGCAGCCGGTCGAGGAGCGGCACGAACTCGGCGAAACGGTCCGCCCGCTCCCGCGGCGTCCACGCCTCCCGCCCCAGCACGGTGGCGTCGAACCCGTTGCCGCCGGCGCCGATGCCCAGGGTGACGCGGCCCGAGGAGATGTCGTCGAGGGAGAGCAACTCCTTGGCGAGGGTGACAGGGTGACGGAAGTTGGGCGAGGTCACGAGGGTGCCCAACCGCATACGCGCGGTGGCCCCAGCGGCAGCAGTCAGCGTCGGGACGGCGCCGAACCAGGGGCCGTCCCGGAAGGGCACGCGCCAAGAGAGGTGGTCGTAGGTGTAGCCGGTGTGGAAGCCGAGCTGCTCGGCCCGTTCCCACAGCGCGCGCCCGCCGTCGGCCCACCGGCGGGTGGGCAGGATGCAGGTGGACAGCCTCAGAGAAGTACGCATGGCAACGAGCCTATGGCGAAGCAGTTCTCGGGCCGCTGCCGTCGTTCCCGCAATCGGGCCCCGCGGAGGCGTGGTCGGTGGCCGCCCTCGTGCCGGCGGCGGACGGGCAGGATCACGGTGCTCAGCCGCGGGCTCACGCCTCAGGGCGTACGGCGGCCACGGAAACGGAAGCGGGCCCCGTCGTCGTCTCCGCCCTCGGCGGTGCCACCGGGTTGAGCAGCTCACCGCCCGCTCCCCAGCGCCGTACCTGCTCCACGATCAGTCGCTCCGCACGCGGCCGGAAACTCGCCGAACCACCCGCGACGTGCGGCGTGACCAGCACCCCAGGCGCCTGCCGCAACGGGTGCTCGGCGGGCAGCGGTTCCGGGTCGGTGACATCCAGCGCTGCCCGCAGCCGCCCCGTGCGCGTCTCGGCCCAGAGCGCGTCCGTCTCCAGCGTCCGGCCGCGTCCCACGTTCACCACGAGGGCGCCGTCCGGGAGAGCCGCCAGCTCCTCGGTGGAGACCAGGCCCCGCGTCGCCGGCGTCTCGGGGAGGACCAGGACGAGGACGTCCACGTGCGGCAGCAGGTCCCTCAGCTCGTCCACCGCGTGGACCCGCTCCTGCGGCCGGGCCCGGCGAGCCACCCTGACGACCTCCGCCTCGCAGGCCAGCAGCCTGGCCTCCAGCGCTCTGCCGATGGAGCCGTAACCGACGATCGCGACGCGGCTGTCCGCCAGCGACCGGGTGAAGTGCGGCTCCCAGCGCCCGGCCCGCTGGTCGGCCGCCCAGCGGGGCACCTCGCGCTGGGCGGCGAGGATCAGGCCCAGCGCGTGCTCCGCCGTCGACGCGTCGTGCAGGCCGCGGCCGTTGTGGAGGGCGACGTTCGCGGGCAGCAGCGGCTGGAGCTTCTCCACGCCCGCGCTGAGCGACTGCACGGCACGCAGGTGAGGCAGCCGCGCCAGTAGACGGTGCGCGTCCGGTACGGCGTAGGGCATCACCCAGAAGCCGACCGCGTCGAGCACCTCCTGCGGCGGGACGGAGCCGGGGGTCTCCCCGTCCCACACGTGGACGGTCACGCCCGCAGGCCACGGACCGTGCCGCTCGGCGAGACCGCTGTAGGGGACGAGGACATCGGCCGGTACGTCGGTCGGGCTCATGGTGCTCCCTTCGCAAGGGGACTGGTGTGGCGCGTGTCGGGCCGGTCACGACCCATTGACCGGGACCACGTGCACTCGTAACGTCTTCCCGCCTAGTGAAACACTTTCCACCTCACGGAAAAGAAGGGGTTGGGCGACAGTGACGTCATCCGGCTTC
Source organism: Streptomyces sp. PU-14G (assembly GCF_041028275.1). NCBI lineage: Bacteria > Bacillati > Actinomycetota > Actinomycetes > Kitasatosporales > Streptomycetaceae > Streptomyces > Streptomyces sp. PU-14G. The sequence goes on along the minus strand of NZ_JASKYT010000029.1, from coordinate 36,788 downwards.
TGGAGCTCGACGCGGGCCCGGCACCTCATCCCCGTCGCGTTCCTCACCTACTCGCTCGCCTATCTGGACAAGTCGAACTACTCGATCGCCTCCGCGGGCGGCATGGCCGAGGAACTCCACCTCTCCGCCGCCGCCGACTCCCTGATCGCCGCCTCCTTCTTCCTCGGCTACTTCTTCTTCCAGATCCCGGGCACCATCTACGCCGAGCAGCGCAGCGCCCGCCGCCTCGTCGCCTGGTCCACCGTGGCGTGGGGAGCACTCGCCGTCGTCCAGGGCCTGCTCAGCAGCCCGGGCCAGCTCATCGCCGTCCGGTTCGCCCTCGGCGTCGTCGAGGGCGCCGTACTGCCGTCGATGGTGATGCTGCTCGGCCGGTGGTTCACCCAGCGCGAGCGCGGACGCGCCAACACCCTGCTCATCCTCGGCAATCCGATCACCATGATGTGGCTCTCCGCCCTCTCCGGCTGGCTGATCGCCGTCTCCGACTGGCGCGTCATGTTCGTCGCCGAAGGCGTGCCCTCCATCCTGTGGGGACTGTGCTGCCTCTGGCTGATCAAGGACCGGCCCCAGGACGCCCGCTGGCTCGGCGCCGACGAGGGCCGGGCCCTGCGCGACGACCTGGCCGCCGAACGGACCGCGGCGCTCGCCGCCTCACCCCCCAGCGGCTCGCTGCGCACCGACTACGGACGCGTCCTGCGCTCCCGGCCCGTCCAGATCATGGCGCTGCAGTACTTCACCTGGTCGTTCGGCATGTACGGGTTCGTCTTCTGGCTGCCCGCCATCGTCAAGAAGGGCTCCGGCGAGGGCATCGGCGCCACCGGATTGCTGACCGCCGTGCCCTACGCCTTCGCCGCCGCGGCGATGCTGCTCAACTCCCGGCTCTCCGACCGCAGCGGGCGGCGCACCGCAGCCGTATGGCCCTGGCTGGCCGCCGGCGGACTCGCCCTCTTCGCCTCGTACGCCGCACACTCCTCCTTCCCCGTCTCCTTCGCCCTGCTGGTCGTGGCCGGACTGTGCATGTACGCGCCCTACGGCCCCTACTTCGCGCTGGTCTCCGCCCTCGCCCCGCCCGGGATCTCCGGAGCGGCCGTCGCCTTCGTCAACTCCCTCGGCGCGCTGGGCTCCTTCGCGGGCACCTACCTCGTCGGCTGGGTCCGCGGCACCCCGCTCGGCGACGCCGGAGCCTTCGCCCTGATGGCGGTCTGCGCCCTGCTGTCCGCCGCGCTCATGGCGCTGGTACGCGATCCCCGGCCGACACCCGGCGCGGGCCACGCCACCGGTACGGTGAGCGGACACCGCACCGCACAAGAGGGCGCCCCCGCCGACGGCGCCCCCGGGGAAGAGGGCACCGTGCCCACGGGAGGGACCGCCTCGTGAGCGCCGAGAGGCCGGGATCGTGAGCGCCGGGAGGTCTGGGTCATGAGCGGAAGCGCGCCGTCGGACGACATGCTCAGCCGCGGGCTGCGGCTGCTGACCGTCCTCGCCGACCACCCCGCGGGGCTCGGCGTCAGCGCCGCCGCACGCGCCGCAGGGCTCCCGGTCAGCAGCGCCCACCGCCTGCTGGGCCGACTGGCGGCCGAACGCTTCGTCTCCTACGACGAGGACGCCCGCCGCTACGCCCTCGGCCCCCGCGTCCTGGAACTGTCCCGCGGGTTCCAGCGCTCGCCCGCCGGCTACTCCGTCGCTGCCGCGCCTCTCCAACGGCTCGCCTCGCGCACCGGCCTGCCCGCCATCGCCGGGGTCCTCCAGGGCGCCGACGTCCTGCTCGTTCTGACCGCACAGGGCACCCAGCACCTCCAACTGCGCAGCGCCGAGGGCACCCGCAACCCGTGGCACGCCACCTCCCTCGGCAAGGCGCTGGTGGCGGCCCTGCCCGAGGCGCGCCGCGAGGAGCTGCTCACCTCCCCCCTCGCGACCGTCACCCCCCGAACCCGTAACGACCCCGGGCTCCTGCGGGAGGAACTCCACCAGGTGCGGGCCCGGGGCTGGGCCGAGGTGGACGAGGAGAACGAGATCGGCGTCCGCTCCGTCGCCGTCACCGTCCCCCGGGCCTCGGGAACCCCCTCGCTCGCCGTCTCGCTGGGGGCGACCGTGGTGCTCACCAGCACCGAGGAGTTGCGCTCGTACCTGCCCGCCCTGCGCGACTGCGTGGAGGACGTGGGCGCCCGCATGCACTCCTGAGGCCCGCGCCTCACGGCGCCTCGGCCGCCATGGCGTCCATCCGCCGGGCTCTCACCTCCCGTTCCGCCGCCGCCGCGATGAACTCCGGAACCCGGGCTTCGCCGACCAGCTCCCGCACCGTCTCCACCGTCTCCGCGGGCAGCCGCACCGCCTCACCCCCTGAGGCCCCGCACAGCGAGGCGTCCTGTGGAGAGACGTCCGAGTCCTGCGGTGCGGTGTCCTGCGGGGAGGAGACCCTTGGTTCCGCCACCGAGACGCTGCCGGCCCCTGCCTCACCCTCAGCGGCTGCCGCGACGGCGGCCGAGCGCAGGTGGGCGCGTAGGTTGCGGGAGGCCAGCTTCTGCATGGCCCGTGCCAGCTCCGCCTCCACGGTCTGCTGCGCCAGTGGCCGCAGCCGGCGCACCAGAGCGGCGGCCTCCGAGGCGTCCGTCTCACAGAGGCGGGCACCGGCGTAGCGGACGAAGACGTGCTCCTCGGTGAAGTCCAGGAAGCGGGCGGCTATGTGCTCGACCTGGCCGCGCAGCTCCCGCAGCTGCCCGGTGATCGCAGGCAGGGGGACGCCCGCCTTGTGCAGCTCGGCGGCCACCGCCAGCTCCCGTGGGCTCGGGACCCGGAATCCCTCCTCCCCGCCGGGCAGCGGCTCCAGCACGCCGAGCGCCACCGCCTCGGCGACCGCCGCCTCGGGGACGACGGCTTCGGCGACCGCCGCCTCGGCGACCGCCGCCTTGGGGGCGGATGCTTCGGTGATGGCCGCGTCGGGGGCGGATGCGTCGGGGACCGCCGCGCCGGGGACCGCCGCTTCGGGGACGACGGCTTCGGCGACCGCCGCCTCGGGGGCGGCAACTTCGGGGGCCGTCGGCTTCTCCCGCTCGGCGCCGAACAACTCCGCCAGCTCCGCGCGGGAGATGCGGCCCGGCTCCTCGCTCGTCCACGGCCCGTCCACCTCGGCCACCAGGCCCAGCACCCCGCCGAGCCCCCGGCCTTCGTCCCAGGCCTGGAGCAGTTCTTTTATCGAGGCCAGGGTGTAGCCGCGCTCCAGCAGGTCGGCGATCTGGTGCAGCCGAGCCAGGTGCGAGTCGTCGTACACGTTGGCCCGGCCGCGCCGCTCCGGCTTGGGGAGCAGGCCCTTGTCCTGGTAGGCCCGGATCGTGCGGACCGTGGCACCACTGCGGTGTGCCAGATCCTCGATGCGGTACTCCACCGGGGTGGCGGGGCCGACAGTCGGCGGCTGCTCGGGGGCCGACGGGTCTGGTGCCGGCAGCTCGGGTGCCGGCGGGTGGGGGGACGGAGCCATGGCGCTCACTCCTTCGTCGCTGCGGGAACCGGTCAGGTCATGCCGGAGGCTGGATGCGGGCTATGCCGCGCAGGGCGCGCGGTGCGAGGCGGGAGAGCAGCCGTATCCCCCGGGCCTCGGGCGTCACCGGCACCACTGCCCGGTCGGCGACGACGGCGCGCAGGATGGCCTCGGCGACCTTTTCCGGCGGGTAGTTCCGCAACCCGTACAGCCGCGAGGCGCGGTGACGGAAGCGCCGCAGCTCTTTCTCGTCCTTCCCCGCGAATCGCGCTGTGCGGGCGATGTTGGTGTTGACGAAGCCGGGGCAGACGGCCGTCACACCGATGTCCTGCCCGGCCAGCTCGGCGCGCAGGCACTCGCTGAGCATCAGCACGGCCGCCTTGGAGGTGCAGTACGCGGGCAGGGCGCGGGAGGGCTGGTAGGCGGCGGCGGAGGCGAGGTTGACGATGTGGCCGCCCTGGCCTCGCTCCGCCATCTGCCGGCCGAAGAGCCGGCAGCCGTGCAGGACGCCCCACAGGTTCACATCCAGCGTCCGCTTCCACTCCTGCGTGGTGGTGTCGAGGAAGGAGCCGGCCACACCGATGCCCGCGTTGTTGACCAGCACGTCCACGGTGCCGTACTCGGTGGCGACCTTTTCGGCCAGCTTCTCCATCGCCTCCTCGTCCGCGACGTCGACTTCCTCCGCCCACGCCTCGGCTGCCCCCGCCAGGCGGGCCAGCTCCGCAGTGCGGGCGGCGCCGTCCGCGTCGCGGTCCACGGCGACGACGCGTGCGCCCGCCTCGGCGAACGAGAAGGCCGTCGCCCTTCCGATGCCGCTGCCCGCGCCGGTGACCAGGACGAGCTGCCCTGCGAACCGGTCGGCGTGCGGTCCTGCGGGCGAGGGCTGTGCCGGGGGCACGGGAGACTCGTGCCGGGTGACGAAACCGCTGATCCAGGCGGCGAGTTGGTCGGGCCGGGTGCGCGGGACCCAGTGCTTGGCGGGCAGAGTACGGCGAGTGAGCTGCGGCGCCCACCGGTCCAGGTCGTCGTAGAGGTGCTCGCTGAGGAAGGCGTCACCGGTCGGGGTGATGAGCTGCACGGGGACGTGGGCGTAGGCGTCGGTGCGCGGGCGGCGCATCCGGGCGCGCACGTTGTCGCGGTACAGCCAGGCGCCGTGCGCCGCGTCCTGCGGGAGGGAGGCGGTGGGATAGCCGTCCCCGGGGACTTTTTCGGTCAGCTCCAGAAGGCGCGGCCAGCGCTTGCCCAGCGGGCCCCGCCATGCCAGCTCGGGCAGCACCGGGGTGTGCAGCGCGTACACGTACCAGGACTTGGCGCTCTGGCCGAGCAGGTGGGCGGCGCGGCGCGGGGTGGGCCGGGCCATCCGCTGCTTGATCCAGTGGCCGAAGTGGTCCAGCGAAGGGCCGGAGATCGAGGTGAAGGAGGCGATCCTGCCCTCCGTGCGACGCACCGTGGCGAACTCCCAGGCCTGCACCGAGCCCCAGTCGTGCCCGACCAGGTGGACCGGAGCGTCCGGGCTGACGGCGTCCGCGACCGCGAGGAAGTCATCGGTGAGCTTCTCCAGCGTGAAGCCGCCGCGCAGCGGCACGGGGGCCGTCGAGCGGCCACAGCCCCGCACGTCGTACAGCACCACGTGGAAGCGGTCCGCGAGGAGCCCGGCCACCTGCGACCAGACCTCCTTGCTGTCCGGGTAGCCGTGCACCAGCAGCACCGTCGGCTGCTGTGCGTCCCCCAGCTCGGCGACGCACAGTTCGATCCCTCCGGTGGCCACGCGGCGCTCCCGCGCCCCCTCCAGCAGGCCGCCCTTCTGCCGCGCCGCTTCGGAGCGAGGGGTGCGCACGCCGCCCCGCCGGTTGCGTTTCCCGCCGTTCATACCGCCTGTGCCTCCTCCTGCCAGCGCCGCACATGCGGCAGATCCTCGTCCAGCCAGAACGCGCTCTCTTGGGCGTCCCGGGAATCGGTCACCACCAACAGCTCCTCGAACTTCGCGCCTGTGCCGCGGAACCCCAGGTGGGGCTCGACCGCCCACAGCCCCGTCCGCGGCGGGTGGTCGGAGAAGGGGAGCGGACTCCACCGGGAAGGCCAGCCGTCCCGGTGCCGGTGTCCGCGTAAGGCGTCCCGGGCCAGCCCCTTGAGGGCGCCGGTGCCGCAGCCGCGGACCGTGGGGGTCCAGCGGCGGTGCGGGGCGCGGCCCACCTTGTGCGCGCTCACGCCGAACGGGTGGGCGCGGTGCCGGTCGGCGTAGCCCTGCGTGCGCATGAGCCGGTCCACGTCCGCGGAGATCTCCCGCAGCGGGCGCCGCTCGCGCACCCGGGCGAGGATCAGCTCGCGGTGCGCGCGCAGGTCCGCCGTCAGCCGCGCGTGCACGGGGTGGGGGCCCAGGCAGCCGGAGTAGCCGGCAGCGGCGGTGCGGCCACCGTGGACCGGGGCGAGGTCGAGGATGAAGGGCATGCCCGGCTCCAGCTTCCGGTCCGTCGGGAAGGACCGGAGGGGGACGGCGAAGCCGGCGAACGCGGTGCGGTCCCCGAACCAGGCGAAAGGAAGGTGGAACCAGTCGCGCACCCCGCGCTCGCGCAGCCACTCCCGCTGCATCCGCGCGGCTTCCCGCTCGGTCACCCCCGGCCTCAGCCGGGCGGCCACCGACTCCGCGCAGGCGTAGGCGAGTTGCTGCACTTTTCGGTATCCCCGCAGGTCAACTGCGGCGTATTCGCTCGTTGCCGGGCGCATCGCCACCCTTTCGTCCGTGCCGGGCCCTACCGGCGAGAGCACGTTGACACCGACGAATGTGACATCGGCCCGTGGCGTGGTCAAGGACGCCTCCCAGCCTGTGGATAACTTTCCCCGCGCCCCGTCCGGAGCCCGGAGAGCCCGGACCACGACCTTGGTGCAGTGGCCCCCTACGGGCCTCTCCGACCTGAGGCGTACGGCCCCACGCACCTGAGAGGTACGGGCGGAGGCCGGGAAACCGACACCGCGTCTGACGCGGACGCGACGAGCCGTTCGTACCGTCGAAGGGTGACTGTGATCGCGATCGAAAGCCTCAGCAAGCGGTACCCCAGGGTGACCGCACTGGACCGGTTGACCGTCGGCGTCGAGCCGGGCGTCACCGGCCTGGTCGGCGCCAACGGGGCCGGCAAGTCCACCCTGATCAAGATTCTGCTCGGGCTGGCCCCCGCCACGGAGGGCACGGCCTCCGTCCTCGGCATGGACGTGGCCACCCAGGGCGGCGCGATCCGGGAGCGAGTCGGCTACATGCCCGAGCACGACTGCCTGCCGCCGGACGTGTCCGCGACCGAGTTCGTCGTCCACATGGCGCGGATGTCCGGGCTGCCCACGACGGCGGCCCGCGAGCGCACCGCGGACACGCTGCGCCACGTCGGCCTGTACGAGGAGCGCTACCGTCCCATGGGCGGTTACTCGACAGGCATGAAGCAGCGGGTCAAGCTCGCGCAGGCACTCGTCCACGACCCCCGGCTCGTCCTCCTGGACGAGCCCACCAACGGCCTCGACCCCGTCGGCCGGGACGAGATGCTCGGCCTCATCCGCCGCGTCCACACCGACTTCGGCATCTCCGTGCTGGTCACCTCGCACCTGCTGGGCGAGTTGGAGCGCACCAGCGACCACATCGTCGTCATCGACGGCGGCAAGCTGTTGCGCTCCTCCTCCACCTCCGACTTCACCCAGCGCACCGCCGTCCTCGCCGTCGAGGTCACCGACACCGACGCGCACCCTGACGGCACCGCCGCGCTGCGCGAGGCCCTGCGGAAGGTGGGCTGCGCCCCGCACGAGCCGGGTCCTGCCGGTGCTCTGGCGCCCGGCGCGGGCCACCTGGTCACCCTCGACCTCGCCGACGAGTCGGTCTACGACACCGTGCGGGACGCCGCGGCACACCTCGGTCTCGGGCTGGTCCGCATGGAACAGCGCAGGCACCAGATCTCCGAGGTCTTCACGGAAAGGAGCGCCGGCGATGTCGCCTGACCGCACCCCCGCACACGCCGCACAGGCCCACGCCCCCGCATCCCCCGGCCGCGCGGACCGCGCCCCCGCGGGCGGCGGGAGCAGGCCGGGACGCGGCCAGGACGTCATCCACAACATCGGCTACCGCGGTTACGAGGGCCCCCGCCTCGGCCGTTCCTACGCGCGGCGCGCGCTGTTCAGCCAGACGCTGCGCGGCGCCTACGGGCTGGGACGCTCGGCGAAGTCGAAGGTCCTGCCGATGCTGCTGTTCGCCGCGGTGAGCGTGCCGGCCGCGATCGTCGTCGCCGTCAGCGTCGTGGCCAAGAGCGACGACCTGCCGGTCGGCTACTCCGAGTACGTGCTGATGATGCAGCCCCTCATCGGCATCTACCTGGCCGCCGCCGCGCCCCAGGCGTTCTCCCTGGACCTGCGGTTCAAGACGACACCGCTGTACTTCTCACGTCCGATGGAACGCGGCGACTACGTGGCCGCCAAGTTCGCGGCACTGTCCGCGGCGCTCTTCGTCTTCACCGCCGTGCCCGTGCTGATCATGTACGCCGGAGCGCTGCTGGCGAAACTCGGCTTCGCCGACCAGACCGGGGCAGCCGCCCAGGGACTCGTCTTCTGCGCGCTGTTCGCGCTGCTGCACGCCGCGATCGCCGCCTGGATCGCGGCCCTGACGCCGCGCCGTGGCTTCGGCATCGCGGCGATCATCGTCGCCGTCACGGTGCCGTTCTTCCTCATCACCGCGCTCCAGGGGATCGCCTGGACCTCCGACAGCAGCCAGGCCGTCGGCTGGCTCGGTGTCGCCTCGCCCGGCACTCTGCTGGACGGTATCCAAAGCAGGTTCCTCGGCGGCACCTCCCAGTTCCCCGGCGGGCAGGACCTGACCGGCGCGCAGGGCGCCGTCTACCTCGTCGTCCTCGCCGCGCTCCTGGTCTGCTTCTACGCCCTCCTGCAGCGCCGCTACCGAAAGGCCGGACTGTGACCGAGATCCACATCGACCGCGTCTCCCGCTGGTTCGGCAACGTCGTCGCGGTCAACGACATCACCATGGACATCGGCCCCGGTGTCACAGGACTGCTCGGCCCCAACGGAGCGGGAAAATCCACGCTCATCCACATGATGGGCGGATTCCTCGCCCCCTCGAACGGCAGCGTCACCCTGGAGCCCACCCCGGGCCCGGACGGCAGCCGCGCACCGGCCGCACCGATCTGGCGCAACGAGGACTCCTACCGGCACATCGGCCTGGTGCCCGAACGGGAGGGCATGTACGACTTTTTGACGGGGCACGAGTTCGTCCTGGCCAACGCCGAACTCCACGGACTGGACGACCCCCGCGGGGCAGCCGCGGAGGCGCTGGCCACCGTCGAGATGGAGTACGCGCAAGACCGCCGTATCTCCACCTACTCCAAGGGCATGCGGCAGCGCGTGAAAATGGCCTCCGCACTGGTGCACCATCCCTCCGTGCTGCTCCTGGACGAACCCTTCAACGGCATGGACCCGCGCCAGCGCATGCAGCTGATGGAACTGCTGCGCCGGATGGGCGACGAGGGACGCACCGTGCTGTTCTCCTCGCACATCCTGGAGGAGGTCGAACAGCTCGCCTCCCACATCGAGGTCATCGTCGCCGGACGGCACGCGGCCAGCGGCGACTTCCGCAAGATCCGGCGCCTGATGACCGACCGCCCGCACCGCTACCTGGTGCGCTCCAGCGACGACAGGCGGCTCGCCGCGGCGCTCATCGCGGACGCCTCCACGGCAGGCATCGAACTGGACAGGACAGAGGACGCGCTGCGCATCCAGGCCGTCGATTTCACGCGCTTCACCACCCTGCTCCCGCGCGTCGCGCAGGAGCACGGAATCCGGGTCTACACCGTCTCGCCCTCCGACGAGTCCCTGGAGAGCGTCTTCTCGTACCTCGTCGCGGCCTGAGCGGCGGAAAGGAGCTGACCTGATGTTCAACCCGACGGTCGCGCGGCTCACCTACCGCGCGCTCCTGGGCCGCCGCCGCGCCCTCATCCTGTGCGTACTGCCGGCCCTGCTGCTCATCGTGGCCGCCGCCGTACGCGCCATGAACGGCGCCGACGACGCGGTCACCAGCCAACTGCTGGGCGGTTTCGCACTCGCCACCCTGGTGCCACTGATCGGCGTGATCGCCGGAACCGGCGCCATCGGCCCCGAGATCGACGACGGTTCGGTCGTCTACCTGCTGTCCAAGCCGGTGCCGCGCCCCTCCGTCATCCTCACCAAGTTCCTCGTCGCCTCCGGCGTGACCGCGGTGTTCTCCGCCGTCCCCGTCCTGGTCGCGGGCTTCGTCCTCAACGGCAACAGCCAGCAGATCGCCGTCGCCTACGCGCTTGCCGCCGTGGTCGCCTCGATCGCCTACAGCGCGCTGTTCCTGCTGCTGGGAACGGTCAGCAGGCACGCCGTCGTGATCGGACTGGCCTACGCGCTCATCTGGGAGGCGCTTATCGGCTCCCTCGTGGGAGGCGCCAAGACCCTCAGCGTGCAGCAGTGGGCGCTGGCGCTGGCCGAGAAGGTCGCGGGCAGCGGAGCCGACATCAGCTCCGCCGTCGGGCTGCCGACCGCGGTGGTGCTCCTCGTCGTGGTCACCGTGGGCGGCACCCTCTTCGCCGGACAGAAGCTGCGCACCCTGACGCTGGCGGGGGAGGAGTGAGCGAGCGGGCTGCTGAGCGAGAGAGCGTCCGAGGGGGAGTACCCGGCGCTCCAGGGCGTTGAAAAAGGCGGGTGGGAGCGCGGTTTCCGCTCCCACCCGCCTGACCGGGCAGGGGGTCAGCTCGCCGGGGTGCCGATCCTGCGGTCACGGCCCGCGCCGAGACCGAGCAGCACGAGCGCCCCGCACACGCACAGCAGCAGCACGATCGGGATCGTCCAACCGCCCGTCACCTGGTGCACCGCGCCGAGCACGAGCGGACCCGCGGCGGCCAGCAGATAGCCCCACGTCTGTGCCATGCCCGACAGCCGCGCGGCGGTGTGCGCGTCGCCGGAGCGCAGCACCATCAGCGTCAGCGCGATACCCAGCGCGCCGCCCTGGCCCAGCCCCAGCAGCGTCGCCCACACCCAGGCGCCACCCACCGGCGCGACCAGCAGACCGGCGATGCCCAGGGCCATGAACAGCGCCACAACGGCGCACAGCAGACGCTGGCTGCGCATCCGCCCGGCCAGCGTCGGCACCACGAAAGAGCCGCCCATCTGCACCAGCGTGCTGAACGCGAAGACCAGCCCCGCGGTCGCCTTGCTCATGCCGTGGTCGGTGAAGATCGTCGGCAGCCAGGCGATCGTCACGTAGGCGATCAGCGACTGGGAGCCCATGAACAGGGTGATCTGCCAGGCCAGCGGCGAGCGGGTCAGCTTCGGGCCGGCCGTGGCGACCGGGTTCGGCGCCGTGGAACTTGCCGACCCCGCCGGCACGGCCGCTGCCTCGCCGTGGTGGGTACCGCGCCGTGCGAGGACGGCCTGGGGAAGCCACGCGCATGCCGCGATCGCCGCCAGCAGCGCCCAGGAGACCAGCGAACCCCGCCAGCCGCCCAGCGCGTGCTCCAGCGGAACGGCGGCGGCGGCCGAGACGGTCGCGCCCAGGATCATCGCCGTCGAGTACAGCGCCGTCATGCCGGCGGCCTTCTCGGGGAAGTCCCTCTTGATCAGGCCCGGCATCAGCACGTTGAGCAGCGCGATCCCGGAACCGACCACGGCGCACCCCGCGAACAGCGCGACCACCGGAGGCGCGATCCGCAGGACTATGCCGCCCGCGAGCAGCACGAGCGCACCGAAGAGCACCGCCTCCGTGCCCCAGCGCCGCGCCAGCTTCGGCGCCAGCGGCGAGACCACACCCATGAAGATCAGCGGAATGGTGGTGACCAGGCTGCTGACCGTCGAGGTCATGTGGAAGTCGTCGCTGATCTCGCTCAGCACGGGGGAAACCCCCGCGAGCGCGGCGCGCATGTTGAGCGAGGCGAGGACGATACCGACGAACAGCAGCAGCGGATGCGCCCGCAACCTCCTGCGGGCCGCCGCCACGGGTGGCGCCGGCGCCAGGTCCTCCTCGGCGTCGATCAGTTCGGCCGAAAGGAGCTCCTCGGTGGTGAGCCCTTCCGCGGGGGTGGTGAGTCCTTCCCTGGGGGACGGGGACATGCGGTGGTGCCTTTCTGACGAACGGTGGCGCGGTCTGACGGAACGGTGGCGCGTCTGACGGTGGCGCGCCCCACGGGCGGGTGATGCGCCCCACGGGCGGGTGGTGCGTCTGGCGGACGGTGGCGCGGTTGATGGGTGGCGCGAAGCGGGCGCCGTCGGGGGTGGCCTTCGCGCCGAGGGGTGAGCGGTCACTCACTCCGTGCCGAGGAGTGTGTCGACGGCCTGCTTCGGCTTGGCGAGCAGCTCCCTCGCGGCCCGCTCCGCGGCCTCGGGGTCGCCGGTCTCGATGGCGTCCACGAGATCGTGATGGTCCGTCTCGTGGATGCGGGGCATGTGCCGGTCGTGCAGCGAGGCGACCAGCGCGTCCCGCACCGAGGTGCTGAACCAGGCGTACGTCGCGCTCAGCGCGGCGTTGTGCGCCGCGTCGACGACGGCGACGTGGAACTCGATGTCGTGTTCCGCGTACAGCTCGTACTGGCCGTCCGCCGGTTGCCCCCTGCTGTCCCGGAACGCCGCCTGCGCGGCCAGCGCCGCCCGCATCCGCTCCAGGTCGGACGGCCGGTGCCGCAGGGCCGCCAGCCTGGCGCCCTCGGCCTCCAGCGCGATGCGCAGCTCCAGCACGTCGCGCACGTCGGCGCGCTGCACGCCGCGGACGATCTCGCCCGGGTCGGCCGTGGCCACGACGAACGTGCCCTCGCCCTGCCGCGAGCGCAGCATCCCGGAGTGCACCAGGACGCGCACGGCCTCCCGCACGGTGTTGCGGCCGACCTGGAGCTGCTCGGCCAGCGCGTGCTCCGTCGGGATGCGCTCGCCCACCGCCCACTCACCCGCGGTGAGCTGCGCCCGCAGCTCACCGACGACCGTGTCGACGAGCGACTGCCGTCCGGCGGCACGCAACCCCATGCCCTGGCTCCCTGTCGGTTCCGCGTTCCGGATGTCTGGGCAACCGGACTTTCGCGAGCGTTCCGCGATTCGCCCGGTTGCCCAGTCATCCTACAACCAGTCGAACGGCTGCCGAACGTCTGGCCGAAGAGATTCCTCTCACGCTTCAGCAGACCGAGGGCAGTGCCCGGAACAGGGCCCGGGTGTGCAGCCCGTCGAAACGGTGCTCACCGGCCTCGCGGACCGCGCCGGCCATGAGGCGCGGCACACACGAGAGCCGGGCCCGCGGCTGTCCGACGGAGGCGAGCCCGTCCAGCAGCCGGACGGTGATCCGATCGAGCCGCGGACGCACCTCCTCGACCAGATCCGGCCGCCGCGTCGGGCGCTCGGACGGATTCCGGGCCCACCGGGCGAACAGACCCCGCTGGACGTCCTTGCTCGCCTCGATCTGATCGCGGAAGACCGCGGTGGTCAGGTGCCGGTCGAGCCCGCGCGCCGCGGACCGCTCGGCCACATCGTCCAGTACCGCCCGTTCGCGCGCCGGATCACTGATCGGCTCGCCCGTCCCGTACTTCGCCGCGGCCACCAGGTCCGCCAGCGCCAGGCGGTCGGCGGAGGCCCTCGCGACGGCGGTCAGCGCGGAAGTCCGAGCCGACGGTGGAGGCGGCGTCCGGGTCGCCTCCACCGTGCGTACAGGCGTCGCCCCGAACGACGCCTGAGCACACATCGGGGTCGCCGCCGCCAGGGTGGCGGCGACCGCTACAGCCGTCCAGCGCTCACGCGTGCGCATTGTCGAGCTCCTTGATCGATGGGGCCGGTGGCCCCGTGTGTCCGAGGGGCGCTGTGCCAACGGGACGGCGCCCCCGGCGGTTGCGGTCCGCGGTACGGGGGCGCCGTGCGTGTCACGTTCCTTCGGGTGTCACCTTCCTTCGCGTGTCACGTCTCGTCGTGCGGCCGGGGTGATGCCTGCCGGGGCAGCAGCAACTGGGGCGGTACGGGCTTGGCATCGACGGCCCGCATCACCGAGCGCAGGTCGCGGCGCATCTCGCGCATCTCCTCGCCCATGTCGGCGAGGCGCTGACTCATCGCACACACCACCTGCTCGGTGCGCTCGGTGCGCCGGTCGGCCTCCACCAGCCGGTGGTCCATCCGCTCGATCCGTGCGGACATCCGTCCGATCACCGGACCGAGCTCCCGCAGGGCGGTCCCCAGTTCGGCCCCGGCGGTCTCCAGGCGGGTGACCCTGCGGTCGAGCGAGCCGTACCCCGCCGCCAGTGTGCGGACCGTCTGACGCAGTTCCTCCGTCGCCCGCTGGACCGCTTCGACGCCGGGGTGGACGGCGTCGGTACGGGCGTTCTCCTCGGCGTTGAGAAGGTAGGTGCGGACCCGCTGCGCGATGACGCTGTCCCGCAGCAGCATCGCCACGTTGAGGACGGCGCGGCGGTCGAAGACGGTGAGCCCGCTACGGCGCTGTGGATAACTCGAGCCTGTCTCGGATGAGACCGACAACTTGTCGGTCTCATATTTCGGCAGGTCAGAGCCCCGGAGCACGGTCATCCCGTTGTGGATGAGCTCGTCGCGGTGCCGTTCGGCGAGTTTTTCCACAGTTTTCGGTGGCACTTCGAAGTAGTTGGCCACATCCCGGGTGGTGGCCTGTGCATGGCCTGTGGAAAACGCCAGGGCCTTCACCTTGTCGAGGACTTCGACCTTGTGTGCGAGCCCGGAGCGCGCGCTGCGCGACTCCAGTAGGACTGAATCGGTGTACATGGGTGACCCCCTCGGGTCCTGGTTGCGGACATGTCCGGAAGACCCCGATCGCCTGAGGGTCGGCAGGTGTCCGTATCCAGGAACCAGGAGCGGAGATCAGCTCATGTCTTCCCATGTACCGCACTACCGGCAAGGAGCCCTTGCGGGCCGCGCCTCAACCGGCCACCACCACTTCACGCACTCTCGTCGCCAACTGCTCCAGTCGCCTCCGCGCATCCGGTTCAACGAGGCGGCTTTCGTACGGTTACGCGATGGGCGGATTTTCGCTCGAATCCCCTTCCGGGCCGGCCGTCCTCGCCCCCGACCCGACCGGCCGGCCCGTCGCGCTCCTCTCACGCCGCCCGCCCGACCCCCCACAGGTGGAACCGGAACATGCCCTCGGGGTCGTACCGCCGCGCCAGCCGCGCCAGGTGGGCCGCCGTGTCGTCCGCGTACACCGACCGGACGACGTCCCGGCTCTGCGGCCCGTAGAGGAAGTTGGCGTTGCGGCCGGTCGCCGCGCCCGCGGCCGGGGCCAGAACGCGCTCGTGCAGCGCCCGTACGGCGTCGGCATCGGCTCCCTCGGCCTCTTCGGGGGTGGCCACGGGGGAGAGGACATACAGCAGATAGCCGGCGTCGCGGTGCGGAACGGCGTCGGGCGCCGCGGGCGGACGGGAGAAGGCACCGCCCAGGTGGCGCATGCCCAGCACGCACAGGGTCTCCGCCTCGGGCCCGGAGGCGGCCGGCACCGAGCGGCGCGCCTCGTCGTCGAGACCGTCGGGGCCGAGCAGGAGGTTGGCGCTGCGGTAGCCGTGCGGGGTGTCCGGTTCGCTGAAGACGGAGGCGCACTCCGTGTACGGCATCTCGCGCACCTCGTCCACCAGCAGGGAGCCGATCGCCCGCAGGGGTTCGATCAGCCGTTCGCCCTCCTGGGGGCTGCCGGTGAACGCGAGGTGTACCTGGGCGAGGTAACGGCCGCGCAGCGGTGCGGGCACGGCGGGGAGGTCGGGGACGGGCAGCAGCGTAACGGCGGACGTCAGCTCGTCGGGCACCGAGGCGGTCCACTTCTGCCAGACGCGCAGCACGTCCTCGGCGACCTCGCCGCCGTCGAAGACCAGCCGACCACCGAAGATCTGCTCCACCGGCACCAGTTCGATTTCCATGCCGGTGACGACGCCGAAACCTCCCCCGCCCCCGCGCAGTCCCCCGAACAGCTCCGGCTCGCTGTCCGCCGTCACCTGCCGCAGCGGCGTCCCCTCGTCCCCGGTCACGAGGTCGACGCGCCGCACGGAGTCCGTCGCGTAACCGAACCGGCGGCCGAGCAGCCCCACACCGCCGCCCAGCGTGTACGAGACCATGCCGACGCCGGGCGCCGAGCCGTTGACCGGCGCGAGCCCGTACCGCGCCGCCTCGGCGACCAGGTCACCCGCGCGCACGCCCGCCTCGACCCAGGCTGTGCGGGCCTCGGGGTCGATCCGGATGCCGGCGAGGTGACGGGTGCTCACCAGGACGCCGCCGCGCGCGGCCTTGCCCAGCCCGTGTCCGGTGGCCTGCACGGCCACCGGAAGACCGTTGCGCCGGGCGAAGGCGACGGCCTCCCGCACGTCGTCCGCCGAGTGCGCCGCCACGACCACCTCGGGGGCGTGCCGGTCGCCCCTCTGGAAACCCGTGCGTTCCAGGTCGTACCCCGCCTCCCCCGGTACGAGCACGCTCCCGTGCACGGCTTGCCGCAGTGCGTCCAACCCGCTGAGCCCCATCTCTTCCCCACCTCCGTTGTCCGTCCGCTGTTCTGCAGCTCGGGGTCAGTGGCCGGCGGGCGCCGCCTTCCACTCCGGGTCCCGGCCCAGCCACGCCGCGAGCTGTGCGTACACGCCGGCGTCCTCGGGCACCTGCCGCGCCTCACCGAACGGGGTTTTCTCGCGGCCGTCGGCCGGCAGCGCCCGCTGAGCGGCGGCCAGGGCGAAGCGGGCCGGCCCCTCGTCCAGTTCGTCGTCCCGGCCGAGTGCTCGGGCCAGGTCCCAGGTGTGCGTGACGGTCTCCATCACCGAGCCGGCCATGGCGACGCGGCCGGGCATCGTGCCCCAGGGGACGGTCACGACCGCGTCCATGACCGCGTCGTTCGACCAGGCGGCGTTCATCCGGGCGCGGCCCTCGTCGTAGAGCTCCGCCCAGCGTGCGGCGGGCACCTCCTCGACCCACTCGGGGACGTCCTCTCCGAGGCCGGTGCCGCCTTCCGGAACGGTGGCGATCCGCCGCGCACCGGAGACGACGTGGCCCAGCAGCGCGCGCACGTCGTACTCCTCGCACGGGGTGGGGCGGTCCAACTCGCCGGGCTCGACGGTCGAGATCAGCCGGAGCAGCTGCTCGGCTGCGGCGGCGTACACGGGGCGGGGGTCGGGCGTCTGCGGAGTGCTGTTCACGGGATGAGCTCCTCGGTCGGTTCGAAGAAGGGACACGGCCGACCGCCACGGACGGGCGGGCGGACCGGAGGGCGGACACGGCGACGCGAGGCGGGTGACGCAGCCGGTGGCTGCGGCGCCCGGTACTCCTCTGCGACGCGGACCGGGAAGGAGTCTGCCGTCAAAACTGGACATCGACCGTCAACATTTTCTGCGGCACTGTGGTGACGTGAAATCCGACCGCCTGCTGTCCGTCCTGCTGCTCCTCCAGACGCGTGGCCGCGTGCCGGCCGACCAGTTGGCAGCGGAGCTGGAGGTCTCCCCGCGCACCATCTACCGCGACGTGGAGGCGCTCTCGGCAGCCGGAGTGCCGGTGTACGCGGAACGGGGGCGGCACGGTGGCATCCGACTGCTGCCCGGGTACCGCACGGACGTCACCGGTCTGACCGGTGACGAGGCCCGCGCACTGTTCGTCCTCGCCGCACAGGACGCGCACGCGGCCCTCGGACTCGACAGCGCGCTGGTCTCCGCGCTCCGCAAAGTGATGGCCGCGCTCCCCGCCCCGCACCGCCCGGCGGCCGAACTGACCAGCCGCCGCATCCTGGTGGACCCCGACCGGTGGCTGAGCGGGCCCCGCGCGGACATCGATCTCGACGCGCTGCACAACGCCGTCTTCGCCGACCGCAGGCTGCGCATCCGCTACCGGCACGGGGGCGAGCGGAAGCTGCGCACGTACACCGTCGATCCCTACGGCCTCGTCAGCAAGGCGGGCGTCTGGTATCTGGTCGCGGACCGGCGGCGCTCCCCGGCGCTCTTCCGCGTGGACCGGATGGCCTCGGCCAAGGTGCTCCCGGAGCCGGTGCGGCGCCGGCCCGGTGTCGAGCTCGCCGATGTCTGGCAGCCGCTGCGCCGCCGCGTGGAGGAGCGGCCCATGCCGGTGCGGGTGACGGCACGGGTGCACAGGACGCGCTTCGACATGTTCACCCGCATCGTCGGTCCGGTGCTGGTCGCCGTTCCCGAACCGCCGGACTCCGGTGCGCAGGGAGAGGACGAGTGGGTGACCGTCCGCCTTGCCTTTCCCGTCCTGGCCGCCGTCAGCCAACTCCTCCAGTTCGGGCCCTGGCTGGAGGTTCTCGACCCGCCCGAGGCCCGCGCGGAGCTGGCCCGCCGGGCCCGGGAGATCACGCGGCTGTACGCCGGCGGAGACGGTGCCGTACCGGGCCACGGCGCCGCCACGGACGACGACGCGGACGGAGGCTGACGGCGGGGACGGAGGCTGACGGCGCGGGCAGAGGCTGACGACGTTGCCGGAGGCTACGGCGTCGCCGAATGAACCTCCTCACGTGCCCGCGCGGGCGCCTCCTGCGAAGCCCGCTCCGGCTCCGCCGCCCCCGACTCCGACCCCGCTCCCAGCCCCGGCTCCCCTCCCGGCGCGTGCGCCGTCGCCGCGCGCCCGCGCACGAACAGCAGCACCGCCACGCCCGCGACGAGCGCCGCGACACCGCAGACCACGAAGACACGGTCGAGCCCGGCCGCGAACGCCTCCCGGACGAGCCCCAGCGGCACCCCCGCCTCCCGGGCACGGCCGCTCCCGGCGGCCTCGGCAGCCGCACGCGGTACCCCGAGGCCGGTCAGCACCTCGCGTATCCGGGTGGCGAACAAGGTGCCGAGCACGGCGACCCCCAGCGCGTAGCCCAACTGCCGGAAGGTGTTCACGGCGCCGCTCGCCAGCCCCGCCCGCTCGGGCGGCACGGCGCTGAGCGCGGCGGCGATCAGCACGGTGAGCGCGAGCCCGACGCCGACGCCGATGAGCAGGCACCCGGGCAGCAGCGCCGTCCAGGACGAGCCGGGCGCCACCAGCGTCTGCGCCAGCACACCGACGCCGATCACGAGCACGCCGACACCCAGGGGGTACTGCGGGCGCATCCGCTGCAGCCGTCCACCGAACAGGGCGGCGACGAGGAAGGAGACCACCGACATCGGCAGCAGGGCGAGGCCCGCGTCCAACGGGCTCATGCCCAGCACCGACTGGGCCCACAGCGCGCTGTAGACGAAGTGTGCGAACGCGGCGGCCTGGGTCAGCAGCGCCGCCCCCATGAGCACGGTGAACGATCTGTTCCGCAGCAGCGACAGGTCCAGCAGCGGCGCCGCGGCCCGGCTCCCGGGCGCCTTGGCGGCGCCCAGTACGCGCTCCACCAGCGCGAACCCCACGGCGGCGAGACCGGCGGTGACCAGGGAGGCCACCGTCAGCCGGTCGCCCCAGCCCGCGTCGCCGCCCCGCACCAGCCCGTACGTCAGCGTGCCCACGCTCACGGTGAACAGCGCGGCACCCGCCCAGTCCACGCGCGCCCGTGCGCCCCGCGCGGGACGGGAGGCGGGCACCGTGCGGTAGGTGATCCACAGGGCCAGCGCCGTCAGCGGTACGTTGACGAAGAAGATCGCGCGCCAGTCGACGTACTCGGTCAGCACGCCGCCGAGCGCGAGCCCGCATCCGGCGGCGGCGCCGTTGACCGCGCCCCACACGCCGAACGCGATGCCGCGTGCCCGCCCGTGGTACGTGGCGGTGATCAGCGGCGCGTTCGCCGCGAAGACCGCCGCCGCGCCGACGCCCTGCACGGCGCGTGCCGCGATCAGCCAGCCGGCGTCGGGGGCGAGTCCGCAGGCCAGCGAGGCGAGCGCGAAGACCACCAGGCCTCCGGTGAACACCCGCCGCCTGCCGTGCAGGTCGGCCAGCGAGCCGGCGGCCAGCAGCAGCGCGGCCAGCGCGACCGCGTAGACGTCCACCACCCACTGCAGGGAGGTGAACGAGGCGTCCAGTGCCGTCGCCATCCTCGGCAGCGCCGTGTTCACGATCGTCACATCGATCAGCAGCATGAAGCCGCCCAGCGACAGGGCGACCAGCGGCCACCAGCTCGGGCCGCTTCCCGTGTTTTTCCTCATGCCACAAGGCTCGGAGAAACCGGCTGCCAGACCGAGCCGGCGGGCGCCAGGCGGTGGATTCCGACATGGACTACCGTCCTTGTGGTGCGAACCGACACCGCTGCCTCCCGTACACCCCCGCCGCTGGACGAGCTCGACCGGCAGCTCGGACACGCCCTCCAGCTCGACGGGCGGGTGGCGTTCTCCCGTATCGCCGAGGTCCTGGGCGTCTCGGATCAGACGATCGCCCGCCGCTGGGCCAAGCTGCGCGGCGGACGCGCCATGCGCGTCCTGGGCCTGACGGAACCCGCTGCGCTCGGGGAGACCGTCTGGATGGTGCGGGTCTCGACCACTCCCGACGCGGCCGTGCCGCTCGCGGAGGCGCTCGCGCGCCGGACGGACACCTCGTGGGTGGGGCTGATGGCGGGCGGCACCGAGGTCAGCGCGGTCGCGCGCTCCAGCGGCGACTGGGCGCGGGAGGGCGGCGGTGAGGCGCTGCTGCTGCGCGAGCTGCCGCGCACCCCGCGCGTGCTGGGGGTCAGCGCCTACTGCCAGCTGCACCAGTTCTTCGGCGGCGCCGAGGGGCTGATCCTCAAGTCGGGGACGCTCTCCCCCGAGCAGGTGGCGGCGCTCTCCCCGCCGCCGCCCCGGCTGCCCGACGAACCGGTGAGGCTGTCCGCCGACGACCACAAGCTGCTCACCTGCCTGGCGCGCGACGGTCGCGCTCCCGTGCCGGAGCTCACCGCCGCGACGGGCTGGTCGCCGTCCACCGTGCGGCGCCGCATGGCGGAGCTGCGGGCGAGCGGGGTGCTCTACTTCGACCTCGACTACGGCCCTTACCTGTTCGACAAGGGGCTGCGGGCCACCATCTGGCTGTCGGTGCCGCCCGCCCGGCTGCACGCCGTCGGGCAGGCGGTGGCCGCCCACCCGCAGGTGGCGTTCGCGTGCGCCACCACGGGGGCTGCGAACCTGTTCCTGACCGTCGTGTGCGAGAACTCGGCGGCCCTGTACGCGTATCTGACAGGACCGCTCTCGCAACTGCCGGGGGTGAGCGGCCTGGAGACGTATCCGGTGGTCCGCAGCCTCAAGGGCCCGGGGCCGTTCTGGCAGGGCCCCCTCAGGGGCCAGTAGACGCCCGACCGGCCCGGCGGCACCGCCCGTGGGGGCGGTCAGCCGCGGAGCGGCCTCTCCTGCGAGGACGAGGACAGCAGCCGTTCCAGCACCAGGGCGATACCGTCCTCGTCGTTGGCGGCGGTCACCTCGTCGGCGACGGCCAGCAACTCCTCGTGGGCGTTGGCCATGGCGACACCGTGCCCGGCCCAGGCGAACATCGGCAGGTCGTTGGGCATGTCGCCGAACGCGATGGTCTCGGCCGCACGGACCTTCAGGCGGCGGGCCGCCAGCGCCAGCCCCTTGGCCTTGCTCAGCCCCAGCGGCAGCAGCTCCACGATGCCCTCGCCGGCCATCACCACGCCCACCAGGTCGCCGACGGCGGTGCGCGCCGCCTTGGCGAGCCCGTCGTCGTCGAGCTGGTCGTGCTGGATGTAGAGCTTGTTGAGGGGCTGCTGCCAGATCGTCTCCCGGTCCTCGAAGGGGACGTAGGGCAGCGGCCCGTCGTGCACGCGGTAGCCGGGCCCGGCCAGCACCTGCCCGTCGAGACCGTCGCAGGAGGCGGCCACCGCGACGGTGCCGATCTCCTTCTCCAGCAGGTCCAGCGCCTGCCGGCCGACCCGGCGGTCGAGCGTGACGGAGGTCAGCAGCTTGCCCGCGCCCGCGTCGTAGACCTGCGAGCCCTGCGCGCACACCGCCAGGCCCCGGTAGTCCAGATCCGCCAGTATCCGCTTCGTACACGGCACGGCACGCCCGGTCACCACGATGTGCGCCGCACCCCGACCGGCGGCGGCGTCCAGCGCGGCCCGGGTGCGCGCGGAGATGGTGTCGTCGGAGCGCAGGAGCGTGCCGTCGAGGTCGGTGGCGATCAGCCGGTAGGGGAACGGGGGTGCGGGGACGGGCGCGCCGGTGGCGTGGGCGTCCGCGGCGTTGGGGCCTGCGGTGTCGGCGTCTGCGGCGTTGGGGCCTGCGGCGGTGCTCACTTGGCGATCGGCTCCAGCGCCTCACGCCCGCCCAGGTAGGGGCGCAGCACCGGCGGCACCCACACCGAGCCGTCCTCCTGCTGGTGGTTCTCCAGCAGCGCGACGATCGTGCGCGGCACGGCGCACAGGGTGCCGTTCAGCGTGGCCAGCGGCTGCACGTGTTTGCCGTCCCGCATGCGGACCGACAGGCGCCGCGACTGGAACTGGGTGCAGTCCGAGGTGGAGGTCAGCTCGCGGTACTTGCCCTGGGTGGGGATCCACGCCTCGCAGTCGTACTTGCGCGCCGCCGAGGAGCCCAGGTCGCCGGTGGCCACGTCGATCACCTGGAACGGCAGCTCCAGGGACGACAGCCACTGCTTCTCCCACTCCAGCAGCCTGCGGTGCTCGGCCTGCGAGTCCTCGGGGTCGACGTAGGAGAACATCTCCACCTTGTCGAACTGGTGGACGCGGAAGATGCCCCGGGTGTCCTTGCCGTACGAGCCGGCCTCCCGCCGGAAACACGGGGAGAAGGCGGCGTAGCGCAGCGGCAGCCGGTTCGCCTCGATGATCTCGTCCATGTGATACCCGGCCAGGGCCACCTCGGAGGTGCCGACGAGGTAGAGCTCGTCCCTCTCCAGCTGGTAGACGTCCTGGGCGGCCTGGCCGAGGAACCCGGTGCCGTCCATGGCCTGCGGCTTGACCAGCGCGGGCGTGAGCATCGGCGTGAAGCCCGCCTCGGTCGCCTGGGCGATGGCCGCGTTGACCAGCGCCAGCTCCAGGAGGGCACCGACGCCGGTGAGGAAGTAGAAGCGGGAGCCCGACACCTTGGCGCCGCGCTCGACATCGATGGCGCCGAGCCGCTGGCCCAGCTCCAGGTGGTCCTTCGGCTCGAAGCCCTCCGCGCCGAAGTCGCGGGGGGTGCCGAGGGTCTCCAGGACGGTGAAGTCCTCCTCGCCGCCCACCGGAACGTCCGGGTGCACCAGGTTGCTCATCCGGCGCAGCAGCTCCTGCGCCTCGGCGGCGGCCTCGTCCTTCTCGGCGTCGGCGGCCTTGACCGCGCTCGACAGCTCGCCGGTGCGGCGCAGCAGCTCCGCCTTCTCCTCGCCCTCGGCCTTGGGGATGAGCTTGCCGAGCTGCTTCTGCTCGGCGCGGAGCTCGTCGAAGCGGACGCTGGAGGACCTGCGCCGCTCGTCGGCGGAGAGCACCGCGTCGACGAGGTCGACGTCCTCTCCACGGGCACGCTGCGAGGCGCGCGCACGGTCGGGGTCCTCACGGAGCAGGCGAAGGTCAATCACCCCGCCAGGGTACCGGTGACCTCCGACGGCGCTCGATCCGAAATCCCTTTGCGTGTAATTTGTCCGAATTGGCGGTTTTGCGGGATGTTCCTTGCGCACCCCTCCCGGAATTCCGCGCCTCTTCGGGAAGGGGGTGCCGCAGGAGGCGACTGCGGGGCCGGGCGGGGCAGTTGGGCGCCTCCTCCACCGGGTTTATCCACAGCGGTCTCCGGCGCGAGCCACTTTTCCACAGGCGGGGAAGTGGTGCTGTGGAAATGGAAGAGATCCGTTCCGGCGTCAGCTCGGTCCTCCGGGAATTCCCGCCGTAAACCCGAAATTCCCACTCTTTTGAGGGGGATCAGCTCACACCGAAGGGTTCATCGAGGGA
This sequence comes from Streptomyces sp. PU-14G, assembly GCF_041028275.1. NCBI lineage: Bacteria > Bacillati > Actinomycetota > Actinomycetes > Kitasatosporales > Streptomycetaceae > Streptomyces > Streptomyces sp. PU-14G. The sequence goes on along the minus strand of NZ_JASKYT010000029.1, from coordinate 13,527 downwards.
ATTGTGCTGACGAGGCGGGTGGTGGCGGCTGTGGATGGCGATGCGGTATCCATGCCGTTTTGTCGACAGAGTCCTTTTCGTCTGTCGACTTGTACACAGGTCGGCACCCGCCCCTGTGGATAACTTCGCCCCGGCTGTGTACAGCGCCGCCCGGACCTCAGTCCCGTCCGTCCAGGCACCGCGTCAGCCAGTCCGCCGCCGCCACGAAGTCCTCGTCCGCCATGCCAGGGCGCAGCGTCGGCGGCTGCTCGTCGGCGCGCGGATACGAACCCAGGAAGCGCACCGCACGGCACGAGCGCTTGAGACCCATGAGCACGTCTCCCACCCGACGGTCCTCCACGTGCCCCTCGCAGTCCACCGAGAAGCAGTACTGCCCGATGCCCTCACCCGTCGGCCGCGACTCGATCCGCATCATGTTCACCCCGCGCGAGGCGTACTCGTGCATGACCTCCAGCAGCGCACCCGGCTGGTCCCCCTGCAGCCAGAACACGACCGACGTCTTGTCGGCACCCGTCGGCGCCGCGGGGCGCGCGGGGCGCCCCAGCAGCACGAACCGCGTAGTCGCGTTCTCCGCGTCGTGGACGTCGGTGACCAGCGGCTCAAGGCCGTACCTCGCCGCCGCGAACTCGCCCGCGAACGCCGCGTCGTACCGGCCCTCCTGCACCAGACGGGCGCCGTCCGCGTTGGAGGCCGCCGACTCCCACACGGCGTCCGGCAGATGCGCGGCGAGCCAGTTGCGCACCTGCGGCTGGGCGACCGGGTGCCCCGTCACCGTCTTGACCGCCTCCAGCGTCGTCCCCGGCCGCACCAGCAGCGCGAACGCGATCGGCAGCAGCACCTCGCGGTAGATCATCAGCCTGCCCCCGCCCGCCAGCTCGTCCAGCGTGGCGGTCACCCCGCCCTCCACCGAGTTCTCGATCGGCACGAACGCCGCCTGCGCCTCCCCGTTCCGCACGGCGTCCAGCGCCGCGGGAACCGACACCATCGGGGTGAGCTGACGGGTGGCGGCCTCGGGGAGCGTGTGCAGCGCGGCTTCGGTGAACGTGCCCTCGGGACCGAGGTAGGTGTAGCGGCTCGCAGATGACATGCCGCCACGGTAGTCCCGCCGGACACCCGGCGAGTGCCGGTCTCAGCCCTCGAGCAGCCGCTGGCCCACGTACTCACCCTCCGCCGGGCCGCCAGGAACGGCGAACAGCCCGCTCGCCTCGTGCCGCAGGAAGTCCGAGAGCGCGTCCCCCCGGTCGAGCTTGCGCTGCACGGGTACGAAGCCGCGCAACGGGTCCGCCTGCCAGGCCAGGAACAGCAGCCCGGCATCCGGTGCGCCGTCGTCCCGGAAGCCGTCGTGGAAGGAGAAGGGGCGGCGCAGCATCGCCGAGCCCCCGTTCGTCTTTGGCGCCGCGACACGGACGTGCGCGTCGGCGGCGATCACCGGCAGCCCGTCCTTGCCGCGCTTGTCGAGGTCAGGGGCGGTGTGCTCGTGCCCGCCCGACAGCGGCGCGCCGTCGGACTTGCGCCGCCCGATGACCCGCTCCTGCTCGCTGAGCGCGCGCTCGTCCCAGCGGTCGAGCAGCATCCTGATGCGCCGCTGCACCACGAACGAGCCCCCCGCCATCCAGGGCGGCTCCCCCGCGGACGGCACGAAGACGCGCTCGGCGAAGTCCTCGTCCGAGGGCCGCGGATTGTTGCTGCCGTCGACCTGGCCCATCAGATTGCGCACCGTACGCGGGCGGTCCGTGGCCCCGGGGGAGCGGTTGAAACCCGACATCTGCCAGCGCACCCGCGCCACCCCCGCCGCCTCCCGCTGGAGCGCCCGCAGCGCGTGGAAGGCGACCAGCGCGTCGTCCGCACCGATCTGCACCCACAGATCGCCGTCGGAGCGCTTCTTGTCCAGCGCGTCGGCGGAGAAGTCCGGCAGGGGAGCCAGCTGCCGCGGTAGCTGGTCCTTCATACCCGTACGGGTGAAGAACGTGCGGCCGAACCCGAACGTCACCGTCAGCGACGAGGGGCCCGCGTCCAGCGCGATCCCGGTGTCCCGCTCACCGTCCCGCGGCGGCTCGCCGGCCATCATCCGCCGCGCCGCGTCCGACCAGCGCCGCAGCAGCGCCGCCGCCTGCCTGCGCCCGGCGTCCGCCACGAGGTCGAACGCCACCAGATGGCCGTGCGCCTGCGCCGGTGTCACGATGCCCGCCTGGTGCGTGCCGTGGAACTCCACCCCGGTGGAGCCCAGGGACGTCAGCGCCGTGGGCGGCTCGTCCTGCGCCGCCGCGTGCCCCCAGGCGCCGCCCGCGGCACCCAGCACCAGCCCGCCCGCGCCCGCGGCGGAGGCGGTGCCCAGCAACCGCCGCCGCGACAGCGACGCACCGGTACCGTCCGCGCCGGTGCCGCGCGCTTCCGTGCCCGTGCCGTGCGCTTCCGTGCCGCGCGCGCCCGGGCCGTCCGCCCCCGGGCCGTTCGACCCCGTGCCGTGCGCGGCAGCGCCGTCCGCCGTGGTCGGGCGCGCCGCGGTGCGGTTCGTCCCCCGGCCGGACGCCTCGGGGCGGCGGCCGTTCGCCGCGCGCTCCGTCCGCGCCCGGGTGTCGCCCGGCCGGGCCCCGGGCACGCCGCCCCGCTTGCCGCCGCGCGCGCCGCCCTTCCGGCCCGAGCGGTTCTTGCCGCCCGGGCGGCCGGGACGGCCGGAACCGTTCGGGCTGCCCGAGCCTTCCGCGCTGCCCGTGCCTCCCGCGCTGCCGGGTCCGCCGGTGTTGCCCGCGTCATCCGTGCTGCCGGGTCCGCCCGAGCCTTCCGTGCTGTCGGTGGTGCTCATGTCGCCTGTGCCGCCGTCACTGCTCTCGTCGCCTGTGCTGTGGGTGCTGCTCGCGGTGTCCCGCTTCCCGGACGCCGTCCTCCCGTGGCGGTCGCGTTCCTCCCCGCCGGGGGTCGGGGCGGTGGCTCCGTCCGTGGTGCGGTCCGCGGGCTCGTGGTCGCTGTGCGTGCTCATGGTGTCGTTCGGTTCCGGCTCAGCCGATGGTGGCGGTCTTGTAGGTGGTGACCTGGTCGATGTCCGAGGTGCGGACGGTGACCGCGAGCTTCCATTTTCCGGCCATGGGGAGCCGGACGTCCGTCGCCTTCCAGCGGCCCTTCTCCCCCGCGACCGGTTTCAGGGTGACAGGCAGCGGACCGAGATCCTTCGCGGGGAGGGTGAAGGTGACCTTCACCTCCGGTGCGTCGAGCGGCCGGCCGCTGGGGGTGGCGGTGCGCACCTGGAGGGTGTTGCGGCCGCGGGCGCCCGGGTCGAGCTCCAGCGTGGCGGTGCCCTTGCCGCCGGGGCCGCCGGTGTCGAACGGCACCTTCGCCTCCACGGGACCGGCGGAGGCGCTCGTCCCCGTGTCCCCCGCGGCGCGCGCCTGCGCCTCGGTGCGGCCCGGCTCGGTGTTGGTCAGGATCGTGGTGACGGCCAGCAGGACGACGGCGATGGAGGCCTCCGTCAGCACCGAGCGGCGCAGCCCGCTGCGCTGCGGGTCGGCTTCGCGCTTCTTGCGCTGCTGCGCGGCGGTGGCGGCGTCACGCTGCCGTGCGAGCTGCGCCGCGCGTACGGGGTCGTCCGGACGGCCGTCGGAAGAGGCGCCGCCGGAAGAAGAGGCGCCGGAGGAGGCGCTGTCCGAAGAAGTGCCGTTGGGCTTCGCAGCGGCGCCGCCGGAAGAAGCGGCGCCGCCGGAAGAGGCGCCGCCGGAAGAGGCGCCGCCGGAAGAGGCGCTGTCGGCAGGGAGGCTGTCGGCAGGGGAGCTGGCGGACGGAGCGGCGGCGCGGCGGACCGTCGGCGGTTCAGGAGAGCGCCTGCGGGGAAGCGCCGCTGTCCGGACGGTGGCGTCCGTCCGGCCGCTCCCCGCACGGCCGTTTTCTTCCTCCGTCGGGACCTCCGTCAACCTGGCTGTCCACCGGCGGGAGAACCAGCCGATTCCCACCAGCACGGCCACCAGGGCGACCTTCACCAGCAGCAGCTGTCCGTACGACGTCCCCGTCAGTGCGCCGAAGGTCCCCACCTGGCGCCACGACTGGTACAGCCCCGTCACGGCGAGCACGGTGACACAGGTGAGGGCGACCGCGGAGAAGCGCCGTACCGTCGTGCCGGAGGGCGACGGCCCCCAGCGCAGCAGACAGAAGAGCGCGGCCAGTCCGCCCAGCCACAGGGCGACGGCCAGCAGGTGCAGGATGTCCACCGGCATGGCGAGCGACGTCTGGATGCCGGTGGAGGCGTGTTCGGCCATCGCCCAGGTCGCGGCGAGCCCGGCCGCGACGACGGTGCCGCCGATGGCGAGCCCGTACAGCAGGTCGCGCCGCTCCCTGGCGGCGGGCTCGCCGTCCCGTCCCGCCGCGTCGGCAGCGCCCCCCACGCCGGCCGGCTCTTCCTGGTGGCGCCGCGCGTACGCCCCGAAGAGCACCGAGACGAACAGGGCCGCCGCCGCCAGCAGCAGCAGCCGGGACACCAGGGCCGCGCCCGGTTTGGTGGCGACCACGTCCTTGAGCCCGCCCAGGTCGAGGACGTCGGCGAGCCTGCCCGAGCCGGTGTAGGGGGTGCGCAGCAGCAACAGGGCCAGTGTCGCGGCGGTCAGGGTGACCCATCCGGCGACGGTCAGCCGCTGTACCGCCCGTGAGGTTGCGGCGCGCGGGGCGCACAGCATGACGAAGCCCGCCCCGCCGACCAGCAGCACGAAGCCCGCGTAGGCGGCGTAACGGCCGATGCCGTAGAGCGTTCCCACGGCGCCGCCACCGGTGTTCTCGTCCTGCTGGGGGACGGCCGCGCTGGTTGCGGACGGTTTCCCGACGGAGAAGGTGAACGCGCCCGAGACGGGGTGGCTGTCGGCGGAGACGGCCTGCCAGGCGACCGTGTAGGTGCCCTTGGCGAGCGCGGACTTGAGCGACACGGCGCGCTGCGTCTTCCCGCCGGTGCCGGTGTCGCGGATCGCCCCGGTGTCGGCCCGCTTGCCGTGCGGATCGAGGACGCGGATCGAGTCGTCGGACATGGCCACGCCCTCGGAGAAGTCGAGCGTGACCTGCCGGGGCGCGTCGCGTACCACCGAGCCGTCCGCCGGGTTGCTGCCGGTCAGCGCCGCGTGTGCCGCGGCGGGCCCCGCGGTGGCCAGGATGCCCAGCAGTGCCAGACCACCGGTCAGCAGGGCCATCACGAGGGCCTTCCACGCCCCGCGGGACGACGGCATGGCCGTCCGGGCACGTGAGGGCGCCACGGCCGTCCGCGCCCGCGGCGGCGCCACGGCCGTCCGGGCGCGGGACGGCGCCGGGGCCGTCGCGGCGCGGAGCGGCGTCGGAAGGCCGGCCCGGCGGGGAGGCCGGTCGGCCGCGGCGGCGGGCGGAGGGGGCTCGGTGGTGTACGGCACGCCTGCGAACCTCACTTCTCGGGTGTGTAGTTCGTCGCCTCGACGGGGGCCTTGACCGTGACGGAGCCGGACTCGGCGAAGTGCAGGACGAAGGTGACCGTCTGGCCCTTGACCGGCTTGTGCTTGAGATCCATGAGCATCAGATGGTTGCCGCCGCGCGCCAGTTTCAGGGTGCCGTGTGCGGGGACGGGCAGGGACTCGACCTGCTGCATCTGCTGCTTGACGGTCTCGTGCATCTCGACCTCACCCGCCACGTCACTGGAGACGGAGGTGAGCTTGTCGGCCTTGCCGCCGCTGTTGCGCACGGTCAGGAAGCCGCCGGCCATCTTGTCGGTGGGCGGCTGCGGCACGTACGCGCCGCTGACCTTCAACTGGGGCGGCCCCGCCGCCTCGGCGCTCCCGTCCTTGTCGCCGGACGACGAGGACGACGAGGACGACGAGCAGGCACCCAGGGCGAGTACGCAGGCGGCGCCGAGTGCGGTGGCGGTGAGCGAGCGGCGGGCCGCGGCGCCGAGGGGGCGAGGGGTCACGGGTTCTCCCCCTTGATGATCTTGGGCAGTTCCTTGTCGAGGATCTTCGGGTCGGTGTTGCCCTCGGTGTAGAGGACGTGCGCCTTGTCGTCCTTGGGGGAGAAGGCGAGCACCTGGGCGCCGTGGGTGGAGACGATGTCGCCGTTCTTCTTCTTGTACGACGGCTCGACGCTCACGCCCAGGCTGCGGGCGCCCGCCTGGATGGAGTCGAAGTCACCGGTCAGCCCGATGAACGACGGGTCCTGGCCGCGCAGCCACTTCCCGAGCTCCTTGGGGGTGTCCCGCTTCGGGTCGGTGGTGACGAAGACGACCCGCAGCTTCTTCTGCTTCTCCTTGGACAGCTTCGACTTGGCCACCGCGATGTTGCTCATCGTCAGCGGGCAGACGTCCGGGCAGTTGGTGTAGCCGAAGTAGAGGAGCGTGGGGTGGCCCTTGGTCTCCTCGATGAAGTCGTACTTCTCGCCGTGGGTGTCGGTGAGCGTCAGATCGGGTTTGTCGAAGGGCTGGTCGAGGACCGTGCCGCCCTTCTCCTGCTTCTCGACGGAGGCCGGCTTGTCGGCGGCCTTGCCGCCTCTGCCGTCGTCGGTTCCGCAGCCGGTCAGGGCGAGGGCGGCGGCTGCGACAAGGGCGGCTGCCGCCGGGACCGTTCTGGTAGTGCGCATGGTGAGGATCCGCTTCGTACTGGTTCGGGGTCGGTGTCGGGTTGGGGGAGGGGATGGGACGTGGGCCGTGCCCGCGGGTGGTGGGGCCCCCACCACCCGGCGGGACCGGGACCGTGGGATCAGGAGGTGCGGCGGCGGCCCGCCAGGACGCCGAAGGCGATACCGGCGACGCCCACGACGATGCCCACCACACCCAGGACGCGTGCGGTGGTGTCGGAGTCGTCACCGGAGCCGGTGTCCGTGCCGGAGGAGGCCGCCGTCTGCTCGGTGGCCTTGCCGTCGCCGGAGGCGGACCCTGCGGCCTTCCCGTCCTCCTCGGCGGCGGCGAGCTTCAGCACCGGCGCCGGGTGCTCGGGCTCGGGCGCGCCCTTCTGCGGCTCCTCGATCCACCGTACGACGTCGTCATCGTCGTAGGTCTGGAGGGCCTTGAAGACGAGCTGATCCCCGTCCTCGGGGAGTTGGCCCATGGAGACCGGGAACTGCTGGAACTCGCCCGGCTTGACCTTGCCGCCGCTCCAGGTGACCTTCGAGACGGCCTCGGTGATCTTCTCGCCGTGGGTCTCGATCGGCTTGTCCAGCTTCTTCTTGTCGACCTTGATGTCCCAGCCGGGCACCGGCTGCGGCATCACCGAGGCCAGCGGGTGGTCGGTCGGGAAGGTGACCTCCAGCTTCACGGTGGAGGCGTCGTCCTTCTCGTTGGGGACCTTGAAGTCGACGGTGCTGTAACCGCCCTTGGGGGCCTCCTGCGGGTCGACGCTGACGTGTGCCGAGGCGGGTCCGGCGACCAGCACGACGGTGCCGGCGGCGAGCGCGCCGACGGTCACGGCACGGCGATTGGCGATCTTCATGAATCTGCTCCTGAAGGACAGGACGGGTGACGGGCAGCATGCGTGCGGACGCGCGCGGGCGTGCGGTACGGCCCGCACGGCGCGGCTGCCGGACCACGCGCCCCTCACTCGCACGACACTCCGACCGAGTACGGCGCCCAGGTGTCGCGTACGTCGCCCAGGCGCCGAGTACGGCGCTGAGACTGCGTACGTCGCCCAGGTGTCGCGTACGGCGCTGAGGCAGGCCGCCGGCGCTCAGGCCGCGCATGTCGCTCAGGTAGCGCACGGCTTGGTCGCCGCAGTAGCGCCGATGGGTGGGGTGGAGGGGCGCGGGCGGTCGTCGTCCGTGTGCGGGCTGTCAGGCCGCGAGCGCGAAGGCGTCCGCCGGGCGTGCGGGCGGGCCCCGCCGGTGGACGGTGTGGTCGAGCGTGACGGAGCGGGGCGCCCGCTCGTCACGCGGCCGGGACAAGACGGACCGTACCGGTGTGCCCGGCAGCAGCCCGGCGTGCAGCGCCCGTACGTACGCCAGAGCCCGGCGCAGGGCCAGTGCGGCCACCAGTTCGTCGGCCGCCGCGGCGGCGTCGGCCGACAGCCGCACCAGCCGCCACAGCGCCGCCTCGCCGCGCCGCAGCAGCCAGCCGAGCAACAGTCCGGCGCACAGGTGGCCGAGCAGCATCGGGGCGTCGAACATGCCGACGGCGGCGCGCGCCGCGTCCCGCAGGCAGTCGAGCGGGGTGTCGGGGAAAGGCACCGAGGAGGCCGCGTGCGCGGCGTGGTGCGCCGAGTGCCCGGCCGAGCCGCTGCCCGCCGCGGCGGAGGCGGCGGCGTCCGGGTCGAGCCCCGCGCGGGAGACGATCCGGCGCGCGTCGGCTTCGCTCATGCCCGCTCCGCTGTGGTTGCACAGCAGTTTCCCGGCCAGCGCCCGTACCCCGCCCGGACCGCCGGAGGAGCCCGGTTGCGTGCCGCTCGCGGTCTGTGCGGAGCCCCCGGCGCCCATCGACCCGAAGGAGAAGAGCACGTGCAGGGCGAACTGGCCCAGCGTGAGGAGCCCGGCGATGCCCGGCAGCGAGCGCTCCCGTCCGGCGAGAGCCACGGCGAGCGCGAACACGCAGCCGAAGCCCAGCGCGAGGGGGCCCAGCGGGACCATCGTGCCCGCGGCGAGGATGTGACCGGCAGCGGACACGGTGACACAGGCCGCGGCGAACACCGCGGCCCGCAGCAGTCTCAGGTCCGCTCCGGCAGTCATGGCGGCGCCATCATCTCACCGTGCCCGCTTTCGGTATACGGCAGGTACAGGCCGGATGTACGGCACAGGTACGAGCCCGGATGTGCGGCAGGTACGGGCCGTGTGGACGGGCGGGGCGGCCGGCGCGGACGGTCGAGGTGGCCGAGGTGGCCGGTGCGGACGGCCGAGGTGGCCGGCGCGGACGGTCGGTACAGTCCGCGCTTCCGCCGTACGGGGGTCATCGCGACGCGCCCGAGTAGTGCTCGGACGCGCAGGCAATAGGTAACCCGTGTGTCGAGCCGCATGGAGGGTGAGCATGAGCAGCCTGTGGTGGTCTCTCCGGCTACGGCGCGAAGCCGCCAGTGTGCCGCTCGCGCGGCACCTTCTGCTGAGCTCCATGGAAGCGGCCGGAGTGGACCCCGACGTGGCCTACGACATGTCCCTCGCACTGTCCGAGGCGTGCGCGAACGCCGTCGAGCACGGCAGCGCGGCCGGTGATCTGGCGGGTGCCTACCGCGTCTCGGCCTATCTGGAGGGTGACCGCTGCCGCATCGAGGTGGCCGACGCGGGGCCCGGTTTTCCCGCCGGGTACGACCCGGCACGGTGCGGGAACGAGGCGGAGAGCGGACGCGGCCTCCACCTGATCGAGTGCCTCGCCGACCACGTGCGGTTCTGCAACCGGCCGGGGCAGGGCGGCGCGGTCGTCAGCTTCGACAAGGTACTGGCCCGCCGCGACGGAGCCCTGCTGCCCGCCTTCTGAGTGGCCGGTTCCCGAGGTGGGCTCGGCGCGTGCCGGCTCACGCGCTCGGCTCCACCCGATCGTTCTCGGCGGCGTCGGACTCGGGTGCGGCGCGGAAGTTGCGGTAGCGCAGCAGCAGCATCGCCGCGTCGTCGTTGAGGGGGGAGCGCACGTGTTCCTCGATGTCCTGGTGGACGGCCTCCAGCGCCCCCTCGGGGTCGGGGTCCTTGAGCAGGTGGGCGCGCTGGTCGAGGGGGTAGAAGTGGTTGTCGGCGTTCCGGGCCTCGGTGACGCCGTCGGTGTACAGCAGCAGCTGGTCGCCGGGTGCGAAGGGCACCTGGTGCGGGAACGGCGGTTCGCTGCCGTGCAGCCCCAGGCCCAGCGGCAGGCACCGGCGGGGCGGCTCGGCGAAGTGGACGCTGCCGTCGTGGCGGACCGCGAGCGGCGCCGGGTGACCGAAGTTGAGCAGCGTCGCCGTCCGGGGGCGCTCGCTGTGCTCCACCTCGACCAGTACCGCCGTCACGAACTTCTCGCCCAGCAGGTGCCGGTCCAGCGCCCGCTCCAGGCGCTCCCCCACCGCGGGCAGGTCGGACTCGTCGTAGGCGGCCTCCCGGAAGGCGCCGAGCACGACGGCCGCGGTCTCCACGGCCTCCAGGCCCTTGCCCTGGACGTCCCCGATGATGACGCGCACGCCGTGCGGCGAGGTGACCACCTCGTACAGGTCGCCGCCGATCCGGGCCTCGGCGACGGCCGACGTGTAGGAGACGGCGACGCGCAGCCGCCCGGCGCTGCGCGGCACCGGGCGCAGCAGCACCCGCTGGGCGGCCTCCGCGATGGAGCGCACGTTGGCCAGTTCGGCCTCCCGCCGCTGCCGCATCGCGGTGGCGACCAGCGCCGCCACCGACACGCCCGCGACGGAGATCAGCGTGGCGTTGCCGCGCCGCTCCCCGAACTGGTCGTTGTAGAGGCTCAGCGCGACGGTCAGCACCAGCGCCAGCGCGCCGACAGCGGCCGTGCGCCGTTTGCCGCCGGTGAGCCCGGCGAACGCGGGGCCGAGCGCCATCATCGGCTGGAGCCCGATCCCGGGCCCGCCCGTCATGTCGGCGGCACCGACGACGGCCATGGCGAGGAAGGGAAACGCGGACAGCATTCCGGTCCTCATCCGGGAGACCAAAGCGCGCTCTCTTCCTTGTCGGTGACAGGCCACTGTCGGTGCGGTCCACTCGCCGGTGCGGACCCCTCGCCGGTGTGGGCCACCTGTCGGTGGCCACCCATCGGGGTGTACCCGTCGGGTGCCGGGGTCGCTCGCCGGGCGCCGGGCCGCTCGCCGGTGACGGGCTCAGCGGGCGCGTTGTCGTCGCTCGTGTCTCCTGACCTCGCCGCTGTGCTCGGATTTTAGGACTTCGACGGCCGTTACGACCTGAGTTCCGCCATCCAGCTCTCCACCGCGGAGCTGCTGCGGGGCAGCGCGGCGGACAGGTTGCGGTTGCCGTCCTCGGTGACCAGGATGTCGTCCTCGATGCGCACGCCGATGCCGCGGTACTCCTCGGGCACCGTCTCGTCGTTCGCCTGGAAGTACAGACCCGGCTCGACGGTCAGGCACATGCCGGGCTCGAGCGTGCCGTCGGCGTAGGTCTCGCGCCGGGCGACCGCGCAGTCGTGCACGTCCATGCCGAGCATGTGCCCGGTGCCGTGCAGCGTCCAGCGCCGCTGGAGGCCCAGCTCCAGCACCCGCTCCACCGGGCCCTCGACCAGGCCCCACTCGACCAGCTTGGCGGCCAGCACCCGCTGCGCCGCGTGGTGGAAGTCCACGTACTTGGCGCCCGGCTTGACGGCGGCGATGCCCGCCTCCTGCGCCTCGTACACGGCGTCGTAGATCTTCCGCTGGAGGTCGGTGAAGCGGCCGTCGATCGGCAGGGTGCGGGTCACGTCGGCGGTGTAGAGGGTGTGGGTCTCCACTCCGGCGTCGAGCAGCAGCAGCTCGCCCGAGCGCACGGGGCCGTCGTTGCGCATCCAGTGCAGCGTGGTGGCGTGCGGGCCCGCGGCGCAGATCGAGCCGTAGCCGACGTCGTTGCCCTCCACGCGCGCACGCAGGAAGAACGTTCCCTCGATGTAGCGCTCGGAGGTGGCCTGCGCCTTGTCGAGCACGCGGACGACGTCCTCGAAACCGCGCACGGTCGAGTCGACAGCCTTCTGCAGCTCGCCGACCTCGAACGCGTCCTTGACCACGCGCATCTCGGACAGGAAGCCGCGCAGCTCCTCGTCCCGCTCGGCGGTCACCTTGTCCGCCAGCGCCGCCTCGACGCCGGCGTCGTACCCCCGCACGGCGCGGACCGGGCCGGTCGCCTGGCGCAGCACGTCGGTGACGGTGCGTACGTCGGCACACGGCAGGCCGTAGAGCTTCTCGCTCTCGGTGAGGCTGTGCCGCCGGCCGACCCACAGCTCACCCTGGCCGTCCAGCCAGAACTCGCCGTTCTCCCGGTCGGAGCGCGGCAGGAGGTAGAGCGTGGCGGTGTGGCCGCGCGGACCGGCCGGCTCCAGCACGAGCACGCCGTCCTCGGTCAGGTCGCCGGTCAGGTAGGCGTACTCCACGGACGACCTGAAGGGGTACTCGGTGTCGTTGGAACGGGTCTTGAGATTGCCCGCGGGGACGACCAGCCGCTCGCCGGGGAACCGCGCCGACAGCCTCTCGCGCCGCTCGGCCAGCTCGGCGGCCTGCGCGATGGGCGCCAGGTCGTGCCGCTCGGTGTCCGCCCAGCCGGTCTTCATGTTCTCGGCCAGCTCGTCGGAGACGCCCGTGTACAGGCCGTTCTTCCGCTGCTTGATCGGCTGCTCGTCAGCGGCGTCGTCTGCCACGTCTGCCTCCTCTTCGACGGATAAAACCACCTTCCATCGTATGGGTGGCGTCTGGCTGGTCCAGAGCCGTGCGGATGTGACCTTTCCCCGGGCGCGACGGCGGCTCGTGCGGTGCGCGCGGCCCCTCCGGGCAGAGCGACGGCCCGCGGGCGTGCGAGCGGCCTGCGGGCGTGCGAGTGCCGACGGGGAGGCGACGAGTCCAGTGAGGGCGTACGGCTCCGGGGGATGGCCGGGACCGTGCGAGGTGCGTACGGCTCGGCGGGACGGTGAGGCCTGCGCGGGCGCGCGGGTGTGCGGTGGCTCAGAAGCGGGCGGCCAGCAGGACGACGTCCTCGGGGTGGTCCGGCAGGTCGGCCAGGGGGCCGGGCAGGACGGTGCGCAGCACGTGGTCGACGAGCGCCTCGGGGTCCTCGCGCGTGGCGCGCGGTGCACCGGCGGCGGCCGACCGCAGCCGCGCGAAGGCGCGGTCCATGGACTGGCCCGTGCGGTGCAGCAGCCCGTCGGTGTAGCACAGGAGTGTTTCGCCCTCGCCCAGCACGACCTCGGCGCTGGGCGCCTCCCAGCAGGCCAGCATCCCCAGCGGTGCCGAGACCGCCGTCTCCACCGGTTCGACGCGGCGGGGGCCCACGATCACAGGCGCGCAGTGCCCCGCCCCGGCGAGCAGCACCTTGCGCGCTGCCGGCTCGGCGTACGCGAACAGGGCTGTCGCCGAGGCGGCCGGCTCGGTCAGCCGCAACAGCAGCTCCAGGTCGGACAGGACGGCGACCGGATCCTCGCCCTCCATCACCGCGTACGCGCGCAGGGAGGCGCGCAGCCGTCCCATCGCGGCCACCGCGGCGGGGCCGCTTCCGGTGACAGAGCCGACGGCCAGCCCCACGGCACGGTCGGGCAGCGCGAGCGCGTCGTACCAGTCGCCGCCGCCGGACGGGGTCGTACGGTGCCGCACCGCGAGGGTGACCCCGGGGAGGCGGGGCAGTGTGCTGGGCAGCAGCTCCGCTCCGAGGGCGGCCGATTCGTCGCGCGTACGGGCGAGTTCGCTCAGGTGGGCGCAGTGCTCGGTGGCGTGCCGCAGGTAGCCGCCCAGCAGCTCCCGCTGGCGCACGGTGGGCTCGCCGGGCTCGTCGTAGAGCCAGACGGCCGTACCGAGGCGGGCGCCCGACCCGGTGGTGAGCGCCACCGCGTAGGTGGCGGAGTAACCGAGGCGGGTGGCGACCTGCCGGTGGTGCGCGCTCAGGTCGGGGGCGGCGCCGATGTCGGGGCAGGCGACGCCGGGCTCCTGGTCCGCGTCGGGCGCTCCGGCAGGCAGGGAGGGGGCG
>NZ_JASKYT010000289.1:0-8493 GCF_041028275.1 Streptomyces sp. PU-14G | reverse complement strand
CCCGTACCCCAAGTAGACGTCCCAACTCCCCCCCATTCCTGAAGGGAATGCCAGGCATCGACGACCGATTCGAGGACACCTCGCAACTGGCCCAGCGCCTCATCGACGCCATCACGGCGTACTACCGTGGCAAGCGCCCCTCATACAGCACGATCGCCGAGGAGATCCGCTCCACCACTGGGCGAGCGTTCTCAGCGACCTACCTCTGGGAGCTGGCAACCGCCCGAAAGCGCAACGTCACACGGGAGCATCTCCGCACACTCGCGGAGCACTTCGGGCTCCCACGGCACGGAGCGGCTCCCGCCATTGAGAGCTCTCGACGGAAAGCAGTTGGGCCGTGTCCTGTGGCCGGGTGGCTCGGTCGCTTGGGTGTGAGGAAGCGTGACCTTCAACCGTGCTCGGTTGACGATGGGTTGTGGGCGCGGACCGAGCCGTTGCTGCCGGTACGGCCACGGCGGGCATCGGTACCCGGGCCGGAAGGCGCTGGATGACCGTGAGGTGCTGCGCGGCATCCAGTTCGTCCTCTGCACCGGCATCCGGTGGGAGCGGCTGCACTCTGAGCTGGGCTTTGGCTCCGGGATGACCTGCTGGCGAAGGCCGCGGGACTGGAACAACGCGTGGCGTCAGTGTGGGGTGGTCTGGAGGTTGACTTCGACGTCGCTGCGGGTGCCCCAGCGGTTGATGCGGTGGCAGGTGGCCATGGCGTAGAGGTACAGGGGGCGCAGGAAGAGGGCGCGCCAGAGGGTGGCGAGGGGTGCGGCGGCGAAGAGGAGCAGGGTCTGGTGGGTGCGCATGTCGGTGCGGCCGACGGTGAACAGGCGCAGCGCCATCAGATAGCTCATGACGAGGGTGATGAGGGCGCCGAGTGCGGCGACGGTGTCCAGGTGGTGGCGGTAGTCGGGGTGGAGGGCCAGGGCGAGGGGGATGGCGGCGCCGAGGACGATGTGGAGGTATTCGGCGACGGTGGTCCAAAAGACGATGCCGGTGAGGGGCATGTAGCGCAGCCACCATAGGTGGCGGACGGTGGTGCCGCGCATCCAGCGCATCTGCTGGCGCAGGTAGTGGGGCCAGCGTTGGGGGGCGAGGGTGAAGACCAGTGCGGAGGGCTGATGGACGGTGTCGCCGGCGAGGAGGGCGTAGAAGGTGAGCATGGAGTCGTCGTTCATCTGCATGGGCCGGTCGCGGAACTGTTCGTTTTCGTAGGCGCCGGCGGCCTGGCGCACGAGTGGTGCCCGGTAGAAGGCGAGGGTGCCGGAGTTGATGGTGACGCGTCTGAGGACGGACTGGGCGGCGCGCAGCCCGCGGGTGAAGGGCAGGTAGAGCAGGCAGATGAGCCGGGTGAGGAGGTTGGCGTCGTGGTTGAGGACGATGACCTGGCCGGCGACGGACTGCACCTTGGGGTCGGTGAAGGGTTTGATGCCCTCGGCGACGGCGTGGAGGTCCAGGACGGAGTCGCTGTCGAGGGTGACGAAGATGTCGGCGTCGTCGTGGGCCAGGACGTGCATCTGGGCGTGGCGTTTGCCGCGGTTGGCGGTGCGGTCCCAGGTCACCTCGATGCCGCGGGCGGCGGCACGCCGCTCGAGTTCGCCGCGGACGTCGTCGTACGTCATGGGGGTGCCGTCGGAGTGCACGGAGCCGTCGTCGACGACGCGTACCCGGTTCACGGGGCGGGACTGGACCAGGACCGAGTGCAGGCAGGCCCGCAGGGCAGCCGGGTCCTCGTTGTAGACGGGGATCTGCACGGTGACGGTCAGGGCGTCCACGTCCGTCCCCTGTTGCTGCCGGGGTGAGCGGGGGCGCTCCAGCCAGGCGAGGGGGACCCACCACAGCAGCAGGAACGAGGCCAGCCACGGCACCGTCATGAGCCCGGCGGCCTCCCCGCCCACATCCCGCACGACGGCCACCACGTGGGCGGCACCCCAGGCGGCGAACCCGGTCAGCGGCACGACCCCCAGCAGGAGCAGGAACCATGGCCGGGCGTGCCAGGCGTGCGGAAGGTCGGGCACGCCCGGCCAGCGGCCCGACGGCGGCGGCTGCCCGGGGCCAGTGCGGTGGATGCCGTCCGCCTGGCGGACCAGCGCCCGCTCCGGGTCGGCCACCGTGACGGTGGCTGCGGGTGGCGCCGGCGGCATGCCGGATTCCAGGGGGGCTGGTCCGGATGCCGCTGGTCGCAGCCGCAGCGCTGAGGGGCCCGCGCCGGGTTCGCCAGGGGTCCTTCCGTCGGGCGCCGTCGCGTCCAGGGCGCGTTCTGTCATCGGGAGACTGGCCCTCTGCCGCGGCGGAACGTCGTACGGACCAGCACCGCGCCGGTAAGCACAAGCACCGCGCTGACCACCGCCAGCCATACCTGTCCGGCGGCCAGCCCGGTGATGGCGAGCACTCCTCCGGTGCCTGCGAGTGAGCTGTACGGCATGGCCCCAACCTCCCAGAAGTAGCTTTTCGGCACATATGAGGGTAAGACGACTTAGAGGTGAGAGCCCGGAGCGACGTCGCAAAGCCCCCGGAGAAGCCACCAACGACGCAAGGGAAAGCCGCCGCGCCGCGGCCCGACAGCGCCAGGCTCGCGCACGATCCGCAAGCCTGGCTCTCGACCCCCGAGAGCCCAGGCGGCACCGGGCCTGCCTCTTCGCGTGCTCCGCACACTGCGGCAGTCCGAACGCAGCACCTTCGTGACGCGCGGCCTCCCGCGAGACCGTCAAACGCTCCGAGCCGGCCGGGCATGCCGGATACGGCTACTGCCGCAGCCATTCGTGCTTCTTCTGGGGCTTCCGCCGCAATCTGATCACCACTGCCGAGGGCATGCCGTCACCCGGGGTCGGGCCACCGAAGCTCGGCGAGCGACGCGGGGCCCGCCGTGCTGGAGCGTGACCACCACCTCGTACGGGCCGGGCAGGTGATCCTCGCCGACAAGGGATTTGCGGGCGTGGAGTTCGAGTCCTTCATCGCCGGCCGGCTGGGGGCTCACCTGGCCCGACCAGGCTGCAAGGACGAGCCGGATGAAGTGCTGCCGACGCCTGGCCGCGCGGGGCGAAGCCGGTGTGTGGGACGAAGCCGGTGTGTGCGGTGTGTGGGACGAAGCCGGTGTGTGGGACGAACCGGTGTGGGACGAACTACGCCTGGTGTTGCGGCAGAAACTGCGGTCGGCGAAGTAACCAGACTCGTCGCGGGCGGAGATCGACTTCTCCCCCGTGCGGGGCGCTCGGCGCGGCCCAGAAGCGGCCCCAGCCCGGTCGACCGCGCACGGCCGGGCAGCAAGCATCGCCGGCCGGCCCGGACACCGGCCCGACGCGCTCCTCGCAGACCGCGGCTACGGGCGGAATTGCGTAAGGCGTTACGCAACGGGCTACGTAGATCGCGGCTGACGGGCCGGGGCGGTCGTACCCGCCCATAGTGTTGACGGCGTCAGTCACGAACACCTTCCGGGCAGGACCAACCCGGAAGGTGAGCAACGACCAAGGAGACCACCATGAAGTCGTGGCGCACGCGTATCGCTGCCGGCCTTGCGGTCGGCGCCGCAGCGCTCACCCTTCCCCTGACCGCCACTGCGGCCACCGCCGCCGACCAGGCGCACAGCTCCGCCGGTGGTTCCGCCTCCACCAGCGACTGGGGCGACCCCGCTGATCCCGTCGCCGGCAAATGGGTGATCCTCGGCGGCGGGCTCTACGACTCTTATGAGTCGTGCATGGAATACAACAAGCCTGAGTTCTACTCGGGTATCACCGAGGTCCAGTGCGTGCACGACCCCAGCGAGAAGTTCCCGAACAATTACACCATCTATGGACGTTAGTCAGTTCCGTTCGAAGCTCTGAGCGCGGGACTCCCCTTGTGAATCCCCTTGTGCTGAGCGAACGGCCGGGACGCGTCCGGTGAGAACGGAATAGATCGACCCCGGCGGGGATCCGCGCTCGGGCGTCGTGACCGCAGCGAGCGGTCGTCGACGGACCGGGCGAACGGACTTCGCCGGGGTCGAGTCATTGCCGCAGAAGACGGGCCCCAGGCCGTCGTTCCTCCACCTCGACCTCTACCTCTACGTCCACCTCCACCTCGACCAGCACCAGCACCAGCACCAGCACCAGCACTGTCTGCGCCTGGACGGTCTTGCTGCGGACCACGTGGGTGGCGTGGCCCGGGGTCACGCTGCGGCCCTTGATGTTGGCGATGAGACAGCTCTCGGTCGCGCTCGGCGCCGACCGCCGAGCGGGCGCCAACCGCGTACGCGCCCGGCCTCGTAGCCGAGTGCGCAGAGGACTCCGGTGCGGTGGCGGGCGAGGCGGCCCAGTTTCTTGTCCGCGGCCATCTCCGCCTCCAGGAGCGCTGCATCCGCGCTCACTACTGCCCGAGGTGCCAGTCAAACCGGTTGACAACAGCCACTCAGCTCAGCCGCCACTCGTCGTCATGGTCCCAGCAGTCCACCGGGCCCACCAGTCCACGGCCCACCGGCTCTCCGGCCCTGCGGCAAGCACGCGCCGCGGGGCCCCACCGGGGGTGAGGCACAGCAGTCGTACTGTGGTTGTACGTCCGGCGATCTCGGCAGGTCTACTGTCGAACCCACGGCAGGACCACAATTGTGAAAGGCCGATGTCAATGGAGTTCGTGGCTCGACAGCCGGAGCTGCGGGAGATCGAGCACCTGACGGCTGCCGCCGCTGCCGGGCGGGGCGGGGCCGTCGTCCTGTCTGGTGAGCTGGGGATCGGTAAGTCGACGCTCGTCGAAGCTGCGGTGAGCGGGCTGGAGGGGTTCGAGGTGCTGCGGGCGGACGGCACCGAATTCGAGCAGGATCTGCTCCATGCGGTCCTGCACCAATTGTGCTCGCCGGCCCTGGCACACCTTCATCGCCTGCCCCCGGTGCAGCGGGAGGCGCTGGAAGTGGTGTTCGGGCTCGGGCGCGGTCCGTCGCCCGGGCCGTTGACGGTGGGGCTCGCGGTCCTGGGGTTGCTGCGCGAGGCGGCCCGGCGCCGCCCGGTGTGCTGTGTGGTGGACGACGCGCAGTGGTTGGACGAGGGTTCGCGTCGAGTGCTCGGCTTCGTAGCCCGGCGGCTGGACGCCGAGCGGATCGCGATGATCTTCGCCGCGCGGAATGTGGACGCAGTGCCGAGCCTGTCGGACCTGCCACGGCTGCCCCTCGAAGGGCTGAGTGACGAGGACGCGCGGACTCTCCTGGGCGCCGCGTCAAACGCGCCGCATGCCGCGCTGGACGCCGAGGTGTTCGAAAGGATCCTGGCCGAGGCGAGCGGAAACCCGCTGGCCCTGGTGGAGTTCGCGCATGACGCGGGCCCGTTCGGGGTGCCCGGCCCACGGAATCGGCACGCGGGCGTGATCACCTCGCTGGAGACCCACATCGCTCGCCGGCTCGAACAGGTTCCGGCCGCCGTGCGGGAGCTGGTGGTGCTGGCGGCGGCAGATCCGGTAGGGGATCCGCGCCTGTTGCGGCACGCGGCCGGGCTGCTGGGGCTGGACCTCGCGGACCTCGCCGTTGCGGAGAATGCCGGGATCTTGACCCTCGGCGCGCGGCTGCGCTTCCGCCATCCGCTCGTACGCTCGACGGCGTACGGGTTGGCCGCTCCTCGCGTACGCCGGCGTGTGCACGGCGCGCTCGCCGAGGCCACGGAGCCGGAGTCGGACGCCGACCGTCGGGCGTGGCACCGGGCGCACGCTGTCCTCGACGCCGACGAGGATGCCGCCGCGGAGCTGGAGAGGTCGGCAGACCGCGCGCGGTCGCGCGGCGGATTCGCCGCCGCCGCGGCGTTCATGGAACGGGCCGGTCAGTTGACTCCCGCCTCCGAGGGGCAGGCACGGCGGCTGCTGGCGGCGGCACAGCTGAGGCTGCGTGCCGGCACTCCGGCCGCGGCCCGCGCACTCGTCGACCGGGCAGAGCTGCGTCTCCTGGAAGAGCCCGCTTACACGCAGGCGCGACTGCTGCGCGCGCGGGTCGACTACCAGCTGTCGCGCAGTCCGCAGGCAACCGCCGCACTCGTCGACATCGTCACCGAGTTCGCTCCCGAACAGGCCAGGGAGACCTGTCTGGAAGTGTTCGCCTCGATCATGTTCAACGAGAACGATCCCGCTCTGCTGCGGGATCTGGGCACCAGGATGCGCGAGCGGGCGCCCCGGCCCGACAGCTCCCAGCCGGCCGATCTGCTGCTGGACGCACTGCTTGACCAGTTCATGCTGCCCGTCCCCGAGGCGGTGCCTGGGATGCGCGGCGCTGCCGACGCCTGCCGGGCTGCGGCCGTCTCCGGTTCGGCAGGCTCGTGGCAGCTCATCCTGGGCAGCCAGCTGTTCATCGACCTGCGCGATGCCGAAGGTCTGGTGCAGATGGCAGACCGCAACGTGGAGGGGGCACGGCGGCAACGGGCCCTGGCGATACTGCCGCAGGCGCTGCGCTACCAAGCCATCGCGTGGATCACCGTCGGGCGGCTGGAGGAGACCGGCGCCCTCCTCGCCGAGGCACGCGCGATCGATGAGGCCGCCGGCACCGTGCCACTGCTGGGAGCCGAACTCGTTCACACCGCCTTCTGCGGCGACGCCGACCACTTCCGCAAGCTGTGCCGGACGGCGGGCGAGGGCAGGCGGCTGGTCGAGAGCGTCGGCGAGCAGCATGCCTGGACCGTCCTGCACAACGGGCTCGGCGACCATGAAGCGGCGCTGGAGTCCGCCCTGGAAATCCAGAGCGGACTCCAGGCCGGCACCTACGGTCTGTGGGCCGTCTCCAGGGAACTGGTCGAAGCGGCAGCCCGTACCGGCCGTGTCCAAGAGGCAGCCACGGCCATGCGCCACCTGGAAGCACTCGCCGCCGCCAACCCCACCCCCTGGGCCCTCGCCGACTGGCTCCAGGCGCGTGCCCTCCTCGGCCAGGGCGAAGACGAGGACCGCGAACCGCTCTACCAGCAGGCCATCGACCACCTGGCGCCGACCCGCGCCCGGTTGCCGTACGCGCGAGCCCGGTTGACATACGGCGAGTGGCTGAGGAGCGAGAACCGGCACGCCGAAGCCCGCGTCGAACTGCGCGTGGCCCACGACCTGCTGGCTTCCATGGGCGCCCGCGGTTTCGCCGCCCGTGCAGCCCGGGCTCTGCGCGCCGCCGGGGCGCAGACCCACGCACGCGGCGGCAACCTGGACCAACTCACGGCCAAAGAGCGGCTGGTCGTGCAGCAGGTCGCCGCCGGGGCGACGTCCAAGGAAGTGGGCGCCCTGCTCTTCCTCAGCCCCCGCACCATCGACACCCACCTGCGCAACGTGTACCGCAAGCTCGGTATCACCTCCCGCCGGCAACTCCGCCGGATGCCGCTGTGACGAAACCGGGTGACGTCCTCGGACTGCGTAGGCGCCCGCTTGGGTGGGTGTCACCGAAGCGGCGAAGTCCCCTGCCCTGACATCGTCGTTCCGCCGGGACCGGCCGTCCGGCACCGCAGACCGCGGTCCGTCCGCACGAGGAGAAGAGCACCGAGACGTGCAACGGCCCGTTTCGTCCGGTCGACCGCCGACGGGCAAACCGACGTGCGAGCACGCCAGGCCGCGGCCTGGGGCGGTGTCCACGGCTGGAACCGGTCCAGGTCGCCTGGGCCGGCATGGACGCCCTGCGCATGGAGCACGCCCGTTCACCGAGTAGTGGCTGAGCGCCGATACTCTGCCTGCTCGCCCAGCTCCAGCGGCTCTGACCGCGGCTTCTCGCGGCTCGTGGCCGTTCAGCTCGCTCGTACGCAGCAGTTCCGCCGCTGCCATCAGCGCGGGCAGCGCGGAGGGGAGCCGACGGCAGCAGGTGCTGAAGAACGGGCCGCTCTGCTGCCTGCGACCTGCTGGCTGTGCGGGCCGCTCAGGTAGGTGATCTCTAGGACATGGGCCGGCTGCCGTTGTCCGGGGAGCGAGCACAACTGCACCACCGTCTTGACCAGCACCTCGCGCAGCGCCGCTGTGCCCGCGCCGGGCGGCGCCAGCCGGGTGCCGAGCAGCCAGACCGCCCGACCCGCCTCAAAGAGGGCAAGGTCCCAGATGCCCCGATCCGCGCGGCGCTAGGCCGTTTCTGATGGCTCTTGGTGGTGGATCGGTGTGGTGCGGGGCAGGTGTCCTGCATGGTGCGACGGCATGAGCTGAGTGATGCGCAGTGGCAGAAGATCGAGCCGTTATTGCCGGTCAATGGCAGGCCAGGTGGGCAGTGGGCCGATCACCGGAGGGTGATCAACGGGGTGCTGTTCCGTGCCCGCACGGGTGTGCCCTGGCCTGACCTGCCCGAGCGGTACGGCCCCTGGCAGACGGTCTATGAGCGGCACCGCCGCTGGTCGGCGGACGGGACATGGCAGCGGATCCTGGCCACGCTGCAGATCGAGGCCGATGCCGTCGATCCCGACGGCACGCGGGAGCGGGGCCTGGAGAAGGAGTGGGCGGTCAACGTCGATTCCACCACCTGCCGTGCGCCTGCCGCGTGCTGATGCGCACGGCACCGGCCACCGCGGGACTTCCCGCAAAAGGCGGCGGTGCGCGTGGGGAAGCCGATGG
>NZ_JASKYT010000288.1:0-9280 GCF_041028275.1 Streptomyces sp. PU-14G | reverse complement strand
GCGTTCGTCCTGAGCCAGGATCAAACTCTCCGTGAATGCTTCAATCATCCACAGGAAGAGCGGAACAGGCCGGAGGAATAATCCAACCCGTCCACAGCGTCCTCGCTGTTGTGTATTTCAAAGGAACCTCAACCCACCGGAACAACCCGGCAGGTCGGGGTATCAACATATCTGGCGTTGACTTTTGGCACGCTGTTGAGTTCTCAAGAAACGGACGCTTCCTTCGAGACCATCTCACTGGTTTCTCCGGACGTTTGCCCTTTCGGTGTTCACTACTTTAGCTCGTTTTCCCCGAGACTCATAATCGAGTCTCTCGGGGTCGATTTTCGGCGTACCGAAAGCGACCCCGGTTAAGGGGTTCACGTCCTGGGTAGTGATCTGCCGCTTTTCGTACGGGGGCGCTCTCACTGGGCTTGGAGCCCGTGGCAAGCCGTCCCGTCTTCAGCGGCTCGATCTACATTAGGGGGTGGGACGGTCCGCGTCAAGTGCCGGCCGGCGGTGCCGTGGCTTGTGGGGGCGGTACGGACTGACGGTCGGGTCGTCGGCCAGCCAGAAGCGCCACGGCTGGTGGGCGCCCTCTCCGCCGACTCCGGTGCGGGGGCCGTTGCGTACCGCGTCGGCGTCACCCGGCTCCCCCGCGAGGACGCTCAGCGGTGCGGTGGCGTCGTGGGAGCAGACGTCGGCGCCGTTCAGCTCGCGGTCCACGGCCAGTGCCGTCGCGAGGCGGGCGGGGCCCTTGGCGAGTTCCGCGTCCTTGCGGGCCTTCGGCCGGCGCTGCCTGGCCTGGTCCATCCCTTCGAGGACCTCTCCCGCGCGGATCAGGACACCGCTGGCATGCCCCTCGGGTCCGCAGACGAGGTTCAGGCTGTACCACATTCCGTAGATGAAGTAGACGTACGCGTGACCTGGGGGCCCGAACATCGAAGCGTTGCGATGGGTCCTGCCCCGGTAGGCGTGAGAGCCGGGATCGGCCTCACCCGCGTACGCCTCGACCTCCGTGATGCGCAACTGCATGCGTCCCTGTGGCGTCGTGCGTACCAGGATGCGACCGAGGAGCTCGGGAGCGACATCCAGGACAGGACGGTCGAAGAACGTTCGGGGGAGGTACGGGTGGTCGCCGGTCGTGCTGGGCTTGCTGTCTCGGCCTGCGATCATGCCCTCCGAGCGTACAAGAACCGCGCAGAAGAGCGGCGTGTGAGCGCCGCGCCACGAGAACTGGCCGCGCTCCCGCCGGGGAGCCGGACGGGGAGGACGAGGGATGGGCTTCAAGAAACTGTTCGCGAGCATGGGTATGGGCAGCGCGTCCGTCGACACCGTGCTGCACGAGCCGCACGCCGTGCCCGGGGGTGTGGTGCAGGGTGAGGTGCGGATCGAGGGCGGCTCCGTCGAGCAGGAGATCCAGGCGCTGTCCGTGGGCCTGCAGGCGCGGGTCGAGGTGGAGACGAACGACGGCGAGACGCATCAGAACATCGAGTTCGGTACCCAGCAGCTCGGTGGCGAGCTGACCCTGCACGAGGGCGCTTCGCACGTGGTGCCCTTCAGCCTCGAGGTGCCGTGGGAGACGCCGGTCACCACGTTCCTGGGGCAGCAGCTGCGGGGCATGCAGATCGGGGTGTGCACGGAGCTGGCTATCGCGCGGGCTGTGGACTCGACCGACCTGGACCCGGTGGAGGTCCACCCGCTGCCCGCGCAGCAGGCGATTCTGGACGCGTTCGGGCAGCTGGGCTTCCGCTTCAAGTCGGCGGACATGGAGAAGGGGCACATCCGCAACACGCGGCAGCGGCTGCCCTTCTACCAGGAGATCGAGTTCCACGCGCCGCAGCAGTACCGGGGGCTCAACCAGGTCGAGCTGTCCTTCGTCGCGGACGCGCGCGGGATGGACGTGGTGCTGGAGATGGACAAGAAGCCGGGACTGTTCTCGGAGGGCAGTGACACCTTCCGCGCGTTCCCCGTGGACTTCGACACCTACCAGCAGACGGACTGGGCCGGGTACCTCAACCAGTGGCTGGCCGAGGTCGGCGGGAAGCGCAACTGGTTCTGACGCCTTCGGTTTCCGAGGCGGTCGGCTTCTGACGCGGTCGGCTCGGCTTCTGAGACGGCCGGAGTCTGAGGCGGTCGGAGTCTGAGGCGGTCGGCTCGGCTTCTGACGCGGTCGGGACGGTTCGGTCCCGCTCAGCCGGCGACGTCCTCCCCCGCTTCGGTGCGCTACGGCCCCGCTCAGCCCAGCAGGATGCTGAGCGGGGTCTCGCGTACCGCCCAGAAGCCGACAGCGGCGGTGAAGACCTCCGCGGCGGCGGTCGCGTCCTCGGGGTCGGCCTGTTCGAACTCCGTCCAGCCGGTGGCCAGGAACAGGTAGCCGCGGGTCTCGCCCCACCAGGACAGGTCGGTGAGGACGTCGGCGAGGGCGTCCCAGTTGCGGCCGAAGTAGTCGGGGAGCTCCAGTCCGGTGGCGCAACGCTCCATGAAGTCGGCTTTGTTGCCGACACCGGTCAGGTCCACGACCGCGTCGAACCAGCCTGCTGCGTCCGCCTGCATGAGGGCGTCGGGCCCCACGGAGGGGAACCGGTAGACGCCGGGGGGTACCGAGGCGTCGAAGAGGCCGGGGAGGTCGGCCTGGGGCAGCTCGGGCAGTTCCACGGGGCTGGTCATCTCATACCACCGCTTCGGTCTCGTCGTGGTCACTCGCTCGAAGGCGCCCGCGGCTGCGGGCGTGGGGCTGGGGTGTACGGGGCGTGCTCTCGCACCCTGGACATGGTGGCAAAGAGAGGCTGCCTCGATCGTTAGGCTGGCCGGTACAGCGATTCGCGTGACGAGGAGGTTCCGACGTGACCGACCAGCAACGGCGCCCGCTTCCCCATGACTTCCACCCCCCGGTGCCGTCGATTCGTGTGGTGAGCGACGATCTGGCGGACGGCGGCCATCTGGGTTCCGCACAGGTGTACGCGGAGGGGAACACCTCTCCGCACCTGCGCTGGGAGGGTGCCCCCGAGGGGACGAAGAGCTACGCCGTGACGTGCTTCGACCCGGACGCACCGACCGGCAGCGGTTTCTGGCACTGGTCCGTCATCGACATCCCGGCCTCGGTGACCGAGCTGCCCGCGGGTGCCGGTACGGGTGAGATGAAGGGGCTCCCCGAGGGGGCCGTGCACGTGCGCAACGACTTCGGGACGCCGGACTTCGGCGGGGCGGCACCGCCGCCCGGGGACGGGCCGCACCGCTACGTGTTCACCGTCTACGCCGTGGACGCGGAGAAGCTCGGTCCGGACGCCGGCGCGACGCCCGCCTTCGTCGGGTTCAACCTGCGCTTCCACACGCTGGCGCGGGGGCACGTCATCGGCGAGTACGAGATCCCTGCGGAGGGCTGACCGGCTGCCCGGGAGACCGGGAGACGACCGGGAGACCGGCTGCCCGGGAGACCGGAGACCGCCTTCCGGCCGGCTGGCCGGAACAATTCCGTTGCGCCGCGCCTCGTGCGCGGCGCAACGTGTATCCGGGCAGTCGGCACCGTGGCGCGGTACGCCATCGCGAGCGGGGACGGCAGGCGCTCATCGGCGCCCGCCGTCCGCCGGAGTCCGGCCGGGGGTCGGACGACCGCGCCGGCTGCCTCCGACGCCCCTCCACCGGCTCTTTGCCACCGTCCCGCTTCCGGCCCGGCTTCCTCTCCCGCGCTCCCAGGCGGACGGCCCCGCCAGCTCGCCCCGTGTCCCCGGTGCTCCTTCCCCTTTCCTCGGTGCCCGGTCTTCCTCGGTGCTCCCTCCCCTTTCCTCGGTGCCCCGTCTTCCTCGGTGACCTGGCGTTCTCGGACACTTCATATGCCGTACAGCGGGCAGAAATTGCGTTGTCGGCCTGCGAGGACAGCGGCACAGTGGAGCCACCCCGGCGCGGGGGCGCACGGGGTGAAAGCGGAGGAAACCGAGGAGAACCGAGGGATCCGAGAGGGTCCAAGGGGAGGCGGGCGGGATGCGGGAGACGCTGGTGCTCAACGCGAGTTTCGAACCGCTGTCGACGGTGTCGCTGCGGCGGGCGGTGGTGCTCGTGATGCGGGAGAAGGCCGTCGTCGAGCAGTCGCATCCCGGGCTGAAGGTGCGCGCGGCGCAGCTGGAGATACCGGTGCCGCAGGTGATCAGACTGCGCCGGTTCGTGAGAGTGCCGTTCCGACAACGGGCGTCGTGGTCGCGGCGGGGCGTGCTGGTGCGGGACCGGCACAGGTGTGCGTACTGCGGGCGCCGGGCGACCACGGTGGACCACGTCGTTCCCCGCTCGCACGGGGGCGGCGACACGTGGCTGAACACGGTCGCCGCGTGTGCGGCGGACAACCACCGCAAGGCGGACCGCACGCCCGCGCAGGCAGGGATGAGGCTGCTGGTCAAGCCGTTCGAGCCGACGCCGGCCGACGCCCTGCTGCTGGCGCTGGGGCTCGGGGAGGGTGACACGCTCCCCGAGTGGCTGACGGTGCCGGCGGCCACGGCGTGAAGGCGGGTCCGCCGCCCGTGGGTCCGGGCATGCGGAACCGCCCGCGGGAGGCGGTGCGCTCGGCTCAGCGCAGTGTCAGCTGAACGATGGCGACGAGGCCGACGGCGACGATGACGCCGCGGAGTACCGCGGGGGCCAGCTTGCGTCCGATGCGGGCGCCGAGCTGGCCCCCGGCTGCCGAGCCGAGCGCGATCAGCACGACGGCCTGCCAGTCGATGTCGGCGACGAAGAGGAAGAAGACGGCTGCGACGCCGTTGACGACGGCTCCGAGGACGTTCTTGACGGCGTTGATGCGCTGGAGGTCGTCGTTGAGCAGCAGCCCCATCAGGGCCATGTAGATGACGCCCTGGGCGGCGCCGAAGTATCCGCCGTAGGCGCTGGCGACGAGGATGCCGCTCTGGAGGGGGAGACCGCCGTGCGGGTGTGCTGCGCTGTTCTTGCGTGCGCGGCGGCGGCGGACGGCGGCGGCGAGCCGGGGCTGGAAGACGACGAGGACGAGCGCGACCGCGATCAGCACCGGGACGATCATGTCGAAGGCGCTGCTGGGGAGGGTGAGCAGCAGGATCGCGCCGGTCAGTCCGCCGAGGAGGGCCGCGGCGCCGAGCCGGAGGATGCGGCGGCCCTGGCCGCGCAGCTCCCTGCGGTATCCGATGGCTCCGCTGACGGAGCCGGGGACGAGGCCGATGGTGTTGGAGACGTTGGCGGTCACCGGCGGCAGGCCGACCGCGAGCAGCACGGGGAAGGTGATGAGGGTGCCGGAGCCGACGACGGTGTTGATGCCGCCGGCGGCGATTCCGGCGGCACAGACGGCGACTGCCTCCCATATGGTCACGCGAAGCCCCTCCGGTGATCGGTGTCAGTGCCACTGATCATGCCCGAGGGGTCGGTGCTCGCGTGCGCCGCGTCCGGCTTCTGGACGGCGCGGTTCCCTGCGGTGGGCCCGCGCGCGAACCGGAACGGCGCCCGCTCGGGGACCGCGCCGGGCCGCTCGGGAGCGAGCGCGGGCTGCTCAGGAGCCGAGCGGGGCCGCTGATCAGGAGTCGAGCGGGGGCTGCTCGCGCGGGGGCTTGGTGACGGCCGGCGGGGTCATCTGGCTGGGGACACCGCCACGGCTGCCACCGCCGTTGCCGCCGCCGCTGTCGGGGCGGAAGTTGTCGAGGGCGCCGCCGAGGCCCTTGAGGGCGTCGCCGATCTCGCTGGGGACGATCCAGAGCTTGTTGGCGTCGCCCTCGGCGATCTTCGGCAGCATCTGGAGGTACTGGTAGGAGAGCAGCTTCTGGTCCGGGTCCCCGGCGTGGATGGACTCGAACACCGTGCGGATGGCCTGCGCCTCACCTTCGGCGCGGAGCGCCGCGGAGCGGGACTCGCCTTCGGCGCGCAGGATGGCCGACTGCTTCTCACCCTCGGCGGTGAGGATCGCCGACTGGCGGACACCCTCGGCCTGGAGGATCGCGGCGCGCTTGTCGCGGTCGGCGCGCATCTGCTTCTCCATCGAGTCCTGGATGGAGGTCGGCGGCTCGATGGCCTTGAGTTCGACGCGGTTGACGCGGATGCCCCACTTGCCCGTGGCCTCGTCGAGCACGCCGCGCAGGGCGGCGTTGATCTCCTCGCGGGAGGTGAGGGTGCGCTCCAGGTCCATGCCGCCGATGATGTTGCGCAGCGTGGTGACGGTGAGCTGCTCGATCGCCTGGATGTAGCTGGCGACCTCGTAGGTGGCGGCCCGGGCGTCGGTGACCTGGTAGTAGATGACGGTGTCGATGTTCACCACGAGGTTGTCCTGGGTGATCACCGGCTGCGGGGGGAAGGGCACGACCTGCTCGCGGAGGTCGACGCGGTTGCGGACGGTGTCGATGAAGGGGACGACGATGTTGAGGCCCGCGTTCAGGGTGCGGGTGTAGCGTCCGAAGCGCTCCACGATCGCGGCGCTGGCCTGCGGGATCACCTGGATCGTCTTGATGAGCGCGATGCAGACGAGCACCACCAGGATGATCAGGACGATGATGATGGCGTCCACGGCCTTGCCCCCTGCATCTTGTTATCGCCTCTTGTGTACGTGCCGCTCGTGCAACTGCCGCTCGCTGTGCGGTTGCTCACGCCATCACATCACGACGGCGGTGGCTCCGTCGATCTCGACCACATCCACCTCACTGCCCGGCTCGTAGGTCGTCGACGCGTCGAGCGCGCGGGCCGACCAGATCTCGCCGGCGAGCTTGATGCGCCCGTTGCGCCCGTCGACCTGCTCCAACACCACGGCCTGGCGGCCCTTGAGCGCTTCCACGCCGCTGGCCAGTGCGGGCCGTTCGGTGCGGGAGCGGCGCGCGAGGGGGCGTACGACCAGGATCAGGGCCACCGAGACGATGGCGAAGACCACGACCTGGGGCACGGCTCCCCCGCCGAGCCCGGCCGTCCCTGCGGCTGCCACCGCGCCCACCGCGAGCATGCCGAACTCGGGCATGGCCGTGACGATGAGCGGGATTCCCAGCGCTGCGGCGGCCACCAGCCACCAGACCCATGCATCCACATGCCCCATGGTAGGCGCGAGCTCAGCGCAGCGGCAGGCCCTGAGCGGTCCAACGGCCGTTCTGCGTCTCGACGACGAGCGGCAGGCCGAAGCACAGCGAGAGGTTGCGGGAGGTCAGTTCCGTCTCCAGCGGTCCGGCGGCCAGCACCCGCCCCTGGCGGATCATCAGGGCGTGCGTGAAGCCGGGCGGGATCTCCTCGACGTGGTGGGTGACCATCAGCATGGAGGGGGCGTAGGAGTCGCGTGCGAGCCGTCCGAGGCGGCGGACGAGGTCTTCGCGCCCGCCCAGGTCGAGCCCGGCGGCGGGCTCGTCGAGGAGCAGCAGTTCGGGGTCGGTCATCATGGCGCGGGCGATCATGGTGCGCTTGCGCTCGCCCTCGGAGAGGGTGCCGAACCTGCGGTCGAGGTACTCGGACATGCCCAGGCGGTCGAGGAAGGCCCGGGCGCGGTCCTCGTCGACCTTCTCGTAGTTCTCCTGCCAGTGCGCCGTCATGCCGTAGGCGGCGGTGAGCACGGTCTCCAGCACGGTCTGGCGGCGGGGAAGCTTCTCGGCCATCGCGATGCTGGCCATGCCGACGCGCGGGCGCAGCTCGAACACGTCGACGCCGCCGAGTTGTTCGCCCAGGATGCGGGCGGACCCGGAGGTCGGGAAGAGGTAGCTGGAGGCGACGTTGAGCAGGGTGGTCTTGCCCGCGCCGTTGGGACCGAGGATGACCCAGCGCTCGCCCTCCTTGACCGACCAGGAGACGTCTTCCACCAGAGCGCGTCCGTCGCGGACCACGGATACGTCCACCAGCTCCAGTACTTCGCTCATGAGCGCGTTGTCTCCTATTGCAGTCGCGTTTGAGTGCCTGTGGGCACATTCCCCAGGGGAAAACCTACGCCACCGTGTGCGAAAGCCTCTCCCTAGGCTTCCCTAGGCTGGGTCCATGCTCACTGAACCTCGTTCCGGGCGGCTGGCCGCCTGGGGAAACGCGCTCTTCGCCGGTCTCGTCTCGCCCGACGAGGCCGCCGAGCGCATCGTTGCGGGCGACGCCGTGCACCGTGTGGCGCTGCCGGATGAGGAGGGCGCACCGGTGGGGCTGACGCTGGCGCTGGGGCGGCTGCGGTCGCTGGGCGCGGTCGGTCTGCGGGTGGCGCTGCCGGTGCCAGGGCACCCGCTGGGGCTGAGCGGGCCGCCTGGGTTCAACGCGCGGGCGGTGGCGGCCGAGGAGGCGGTGCTGGTGCACGGCGCCGCGCTGGGGCTGGTGCCCGCCGTGCACGAGGCGGGGCCGCAGGCGGCCGATCCCGAGGACGTGCACACCGAAATGGTGTGGGAGTGCCTGCCGGTGCGCGAGGCGCCGCCCGCCGACGTGCCCTCCCTCGCGGAGGCCGAGCGGGAGCTGGCGGAGGCGCTGCGGGAGGCCACCGAGGTCTTGACCCGGCTGGACGTGGCGGGTTCTGGGCCGGTCGCCGACGCGGCGCTGGAGGCGTACCGGGCGCGGACGGAGGCGGGCAGGCAGCTGCTGGCTCCGGGCTATCCGGCGCGTGCGGTGCGGGTGCTGGAGCTGGCCCAGCGGGTGGGGGCGCTGGTGGCGATCGCGTACGGCGGCGGGGGTGAAGGACGCGAGCACGGCGGGGCGCTGAGCGCGTCGGCGATCGCGGCGCGGGCTGAGGCGCTGCGTCCTGTGGAGCGTACGGCGCGGCGGGCGCAGGTGGCGGCGTACAACGCGTACGCGGAGGAGCTGGAGCGGCGCCGGGAGGGCGGGCGGCCCTGAGGCGGCGCTCGGTGGCGCCGGGCCTCGGGGTCCGCCCTTCCGGCGCGGTGCCTCAGTGGTTGACGGCGTGGTTGCCGAAGACGGGGTTGAGGACGCCGACGACGTTCACGGAGTTGCCCGAGACGTTCGCCGGGATGTGGATCGGGGCCTGGACGAGGTTGCCGGAGCCGACGCCGGGCGAGTTGGTGGCCGCGCCGCGGGCGTCGGCGTGGTGCCCGGTGGCGAAGGCGGAACCGGCGGAGGCACCGGCGGCGACCCCGGCGGCGGCGATGACGAGGGCGGCCTTCTTGGCAGTGTTCATGGGGTGTTCTCCCTGTGGAATCAGCTGATCGCACCGCGGACGGGGCGCCGCGGGCACACCAGGGAGAACGGGCGCCCGCCGGTGGGGATACGCAGAAAAGATGACGACCACACGACGGTATGAATCACCGGGCCGGAACGAACGGATGCCCGAATCCTCTGGCTCTCCGTGACGCGCACCGGCGCGGTCGACGCGTCACCCCCTCAACCGGTGACCGCCCAACAGACC
>NZ_JASKYT010000287.1:0-8803 GCF_041028275.1 Streptomyces sp. PU-14G | reverse complement strand
GCGGACCCCGAAGAAGATGAAGGCCGCCGCGCAGCGCGGCGGCCTTCATCTTCTTCGGGGTCCGCTGCGCGTAGTCCCGCGGGACGGGACCGTGCACGACGCCACCGCCGGCGAACTGCGGAGCGCGGGTCGAACCCTGACGGGCGCGGCCTGTGCCCTTCTGGCGGTACGGCTTCTTGCCACCGCCGCGGACCTCGCCGCGGGTCTTGGTCTTGTGCGTGCCCTGGCGGGCAGCGGCCAGCTGGGCGACGACGACCTGGTGGATCAGCGGAACGCTGACCTGCACGTCGAAGATCTCCGCGGGGAGCTCGACGGTCCCGGTCTTGTCGCCGGCCGGCGAAAGGATGTCAATGGTGCTCATCGGTTCCTCAGGCCCCCTTGGCCGCGGTACGGACCAGGACGAGGCCGCCGTTCGGACCGGGGACTGCGCCCTTGATGAGCAGCAGGCCCTTCTCCGCGTCAACGGCGTGGACGGTCAGGTTCTGGGTGGTGACCCGCTCGTTGCCCATCCGGCCGGCCATGCGGGTGCCCTTGAAGACACGGCCCGGGGTGGCGCAGCCACCGATGGCGCCCGGCTTGCGGTGGTTGCGGTGCGCACCGTGCGAGGCACGGGCACCGTGGAAACCGTGGCGCTTCATGCCGCCGGCGAAGCCCTTGCCCTTCGACTTGCCGGTCACGTCGACCTTGACGCCGGACTCGAAGGTGTCCGCGCCCAGCTCCTGGCCGAGGGTGTACTCGGCGGAGTCGTTGGTGCGGATCTCCACGAGGTGGCGACGGGGAGTGACGTCGGCCTTGGCGAAGTGGCCCTTGAGGGGCTTGTTCACCTTGCGCGGGTCGATCTCGCCGAAGGCGATCTGAACGGCCTCGTAGCCGTCCCTGTCTGCGGTGCGGACCTGGGTCACGACGTTCGGCCCGGCCTTGACGACGGTCACGGGAACGACGCGGTTGTTGTCGTCCCAGACCTGGGTCATGCCGAGCTTCTCGCCCAGGACGCCCTTGATCTGCTTAGCCATCTTCTACGACACCCCTCAGAGCTTGATCTCGATGTCGACGCCGGCCGGGAGGTCCAGGCGCATCAGCGAGTCAACGGTCTTGGGGGTCGGGTCGAGGATGTCGATCAGACGCTTGTGGGTGCGCATCTCGAAGTGCTCGCGCGAGTCCTTGTACTTGTGCGGCGACTTGATGACGCAGTACACGTTCTTCTCTGTGGGCAGCGGCACCGGGCCGGCGACCGACGCGCCAGTACGCGTCACCGTCTCGACGATCTTCTTCGCCGAGTTGTCGATGACCTCGTGGTCGTAGGCCTTGAGCCTGATGCGGATCTTCTGTCCCGCCATGGCTACTTCGTAGTCCTGTCTCTCGTCACGCTCTGGAACCCCGTTGGTTTCCGGTCCCGCTTGCCACTTCCGACCCACGCGGTCGGGCGTGTCGGCTTGCTTCTCGTACGTCCCCGTACGCAGACGTACGGCTCCGCAGGGGATCCGCGCGGGCGCCCCGGCGAACCGCGGCGGACCCTCGAAGGTCCCTTGACAAGGAAGAAGCCGGGGGAGAAACCCACCGGGTGCCTGGCTGGAAGCCCCTCCTACGCTTCCCGGAAGATTCCCGTACTTCCGCCCCTGATGAGGGGCGACGAATACCTGGGACTCGCTTCCGGTCCTCCCGGCGGGAGGCGCGCAGCATCGGCACTCAACCGAGCAACCTGGACAGTGTGCCACAGCGGGATTGGCGCTGGCCAATCCGGGCATTATCACGGGTCGGCCCCGCGCGTCCGGCACCCCGCCGTCGGCGGGCCGCCGTCCCGACCGGGACCGAGCCGCTGTCCCGTCCGCGTGCCTGGAAGGCCTTGCCGGGGCCTGATCAGCCAGTATGACCTTGCGTGAGCATACAGGGCCACACTTACCGTAGTGACTGCTCACGCAACGGACACACCGGGACCGAACGGGGTGGGGCATGGAACTCCCGGAGGAGATAGCCGCGACACGTGCCGGAACGGGGGACCCCGCCGCACTGGTGGGCGAGTTCCGCCGCACCGCTGTGCTGGTGCCGACAGCAGGCGAGGGCCGCCTGATGGCGGGCAACCACAACGGCGTCCGCTGGATCTTCGCGTTCACCGACGAGGCGGCGCTGGCCCGCTTCGCCGAGGAGCGCGCGGGCGCACGGGAGGGCGCGCCCGGCCGCCATGGCGAGCCGGCAACCGGCGAGCCGTGGGAGTACGTCTCCGTACTCGGCGCGCGGCTGCTCGACGCGGTGATCCCGGAGCTGGACGGCCCGACGGGCGTCGCCGTGAACGCCGCGGACGAGGACGGCTCCATGCTGTTCCCGCCCGCGCGGGGAATCGTGCCCGACGAGGCGGCCGTGGACGCGGCGCCCGACATCGGTACGCAGGGGGAGGGCGCCTGATGGGCGACGGCAAGGGCGGGGACGGCGTCAACTGGAACAAGGAGTCCCTCGATCTGATCGAGAAGGGGCTCAGCGGAGCCATCAAGGAGCTGAAGGAGTCCGGCAGCGGCGCGACGGACTCCCTCCAGGGCGCGGGCTTCGAGGGCATGTCCCTCACCGGCATGGAGATGGGCCACCACGGCCTCTCGGTCGACTTCGAGGACTTCTGCGAGAAGTGGGAGTGGGGCGTGCGCGCCCTCGTGCAGAACGCCAACGCGCTGGCGCAGAAGCTGGGCCTGTCGGCGGGGATGGCCTACGAGGAGGACCAGTACGCGGCCGGGGCGCTCAAGGTCGGCCTGAACTCCCTCACCGGCAACCCGCACGCGACCGAGGAAGAGGTCGTCCAGCAGGGCTGGGGAGACATCGTCACGCCGGACGCGCCCGACTACAGCGGGGAGTCCTGGGAGAAGGCCGGCCACGACATCAAGCAGGACTGGCAGGACACCGGCCGGGAGCTGACCACCAAGGGCCGCGGCGGCATGTACATGGACCTCGCGCAGGAGGCCACCGGCGTCAGCGACGAGCAGATCGCCGCCAAGCAGGACGAGTACTTCGGCCCCTCACCCGAGGAGCGGGCGGCGGCACAGCAGCGGCAGCAGGGCGGGACACAGGGGGGCCAGGGCTGATGGGCTTTGATCTGATACCGGACTCCTGGGAGGACAAGGCCGAGCAGGTCACCGAGAAGATCGGCGACGGCGCGGAGAGCTTCGGCAACTGGACCGCCGACCGGATGGACGACGTCGGCTGGGAGAGCGGCGCCGACTGGACGCGCGACAAGTCCCGCTCGCTCGCCAACACGCTCGGCGCGGAGGCCGACGAGCTCCAGCTCGATCAGACCGACGACCCCAAGCGGCTCATCTACGGCAGCCCCAGCACGCTCCGCTCGACGGCCAAGCACCTCAAGGACTTCAAGACCGCCTTCACCAACGTGGCGAACGGCTTGAAGAAGCTGCCCAAGGGCTCGCTGAAGGGGAAGGCCGCGGAAGCCTTCTGGGACAAGGTCGGTCTCGAGCCGGCGAAGTGGGTCAAGGCCGCCGACGCCTGCGAGAAGGCCGCCGGAGCGCTGGAGGACTTCGCCGGGACCGTGGAATGGGCCCAGAAGCAGGCCGGCGAGGCCGTCAAGAAGTACAAGGACGACAAGAAGGACGCCGCCGAGGACCAGCTCGCAGAGGCCCGCTCCCAGCGCAACACGGCCGCCGGCCGGGCCCAGACCGCCGTCAAGGCCGCCCGCGACGCGGCCCCGCCCAAGCCCGACTACTCGGAACAGGCCATGGACGGCCTGGAGGGCCTGAAACTGGACGCCGTCCACGTCTCCGGCGGCATCGTCAAGGGCACGGCGGGCCTCGTCAACTTCGTGCGCAGCGTCAACCCCACCGACCCCTACAACATCACCCACCCCGCCGAGTACGTCACCAACCTCAACTCCACGGTCACCGGCATCATGCGCGTCGCCAACGACCCCGTCGGCACCGGCAAGGCCATGCTGGACGCCTTCAAGAAGGACCCCGCCGAGGGGCTCGGCCGCCTCATCCCCGAACTGCTCGGCACCAAGGGCGTCGGCGCGGCGACGAAGGCGGGCCGGGCGGGGAAGGTGGCGGCGGACGCGCGCAGGGCGCTGGACAGCAAGGGCCCGAACCAGGCCGCCCGCCAGCCCCACGAGACGCCGTCGGGCCGGACCGACCCCGTCGACCTCGCCACGGGCAAGATGTACCTGCCCCAGGTGGACCTGGCCCTGCCGGGCGCCCTGCCGCTGACGT
This sequence comes from Streptomyces sp. PU-14G, assembly GCF_041028275.1. NCBI lineage: Bacteria > Bacillati > Actinomycetota > Actinomycetes > Kitasatosporales > Streptomycetaceae > Streptomyces > Streptomyces sp. PU-14G. The sequence goes on along the minus strand of NZ_JASKYT010000287.1, from coordinate 4,607 downwards.
TCACCCGCCGCGTGGAGTCCGGCTACCGGCTCGGCCACTGGTTCGGCCCTTCGTGGTCCTCGACGGTGGACCAGCGTCTGGAGATCGACGCGGAAGGTGTCGTCTTCGTCGCCGAGGACGGCCGCCTGCTCTCGTACCCGCATCCGGCCCCCGACGTGCCCACTCTGCCCTCGGCGGGCTCGTCCCGCATGCCGCTGGAGCGCACCCCGGACGGCGGTTACACGCTCACGGAGCCGGACTCGGGGTGGGTGCGGCACTTCGCCCCGCCCGAGGGCGGGGCGGACGCGCCGGACGACGGCACCGCCCGGATCGAACAGATCACCGACCGGAGCGGCCACAGCATCACGTTCGAGTACGACGAGGAGTCGGGCGCCCCCTCGCGCCTCGTCCACAGCGGCGGGTACGTGATCAGGCTCGGGGTCGCGGGCGACCGTGTCACGGCGCTGGCACTGGCCGCTCCCGACGGCTCCGAGATCCCCGTGCTGGCCTACTCCTACAGCGACGGCAACCTGACGGAGGTGACCAACTCCTCCGGTCTCCCCCTTCGGTTCGCGTACGACGACGAGCAGCGGGTGGTGTCCTGGACCGACACCAACGACCGCCGCTACGACTACGTCTACGACAACCTGCACCGGGTGATCGCGGAGGGCGGCACCGCGGGCCACATGCAAGTCCGCATCGACTACGACGGCGTGGACGAGGCGACCGGACACAAGGTCACGACGCTGACGAGCACGGAGGGACACGCGAGCCGCACCCTGTTCGACGAACAGGGTTTCGTCGTCGGCGAGATCGACCCACTGGGCCACCGGACGGCGACGCAGCGGGACGCCTTCAACCGCCCCCTGACCCACACCGACGCCCTCGGCCGCACGACGGCGTACGCGTACGACGAGGCCGGCCGGCTGGCGACCGTCACCCGCCCCGACGGGACGACGGTCACGATCGCCCGCAACGACCTCGGCCTCCCCGTGACCACGACGGAACCGGACGGCGCGGTCTGGCGCCAGGAATGGGACGCGGACGGCAACCGGACGGCCCTGACCGACCCCGCGGGCCACACGACACGGTTCACGTACGACGGGCGCGGTCACCTGGCCGCGGTCACGGACGCGCTGGGCGGCACGACACGCGTCCGCTGTGACGCCGCCGGTCTCCCGGTGGAGGTCACCGACCCCCTGGGCGCGACGACCCGCTACGAACGGGACGCGTTCGGCCGCCCGGTCGGGGTGATCGACCCGCTCGGCGCCCGGACGGAGCTGACCTGGACGCCCGAGGGCCGCCTGGTCTCCCGTACGACCGCCGACGGCGCGAGCGAACGCTGGGAGTGGGACGGCGAGGGCAACTGCACCCGCCACGTCGACGCGGCGGGCGGCGAGACCCGCTACGAGTACACCCACTTCGACATGCTGGAGGCCCGCACGGGCCCGGACGGGGTGCGCTACGAGTTCGCGTACGACACCGAACTGCGCATGACGCGGGTCACCAACCCGCAGGGCCTGACCTGGGACTACACCTACGACCCCGCGGGCCGCCTCGTCGCCGAGACGGACTTCGACGACCGTACGCAGCGCTACGAGCTCGATGCCGCCGGCGCACTGCGTCGGCGGGTCACCCCGCTGGGCGAGGAGATCACCTACGAGCGGGACGCGCTCGGCCGTACGCTGAGCAAGGACGCGGCGGGCGCGGTGACGACGTACGCGTACGACGCGGCGGGCCGCCTCCTCGAAGCCGTCGGTCCCGACGCGGAGTTGCGCTACCAGCGCGACAAGCTGGGCCGTATCAAGACGGAGATGGTGAACGGCCGCGCGCTCACGCACACGTACGACGCGCTGGGCCGCCGCACGCGCCGCGTCACCCCGACGGGTGCCGTCTCCACGAGCGCGTACGACGCGGCGGGCAACCGCACCTCCCTGACGGCGTCCGGCCACACGCTCGACTTCACGCACGACGCGGCGGGCCGCGAGACCGAGCGCCGCATCGGGGCGGAGGGCCTCACCCTCTCCCAGGTCTGGGACCCGGCGGGCCGCCTGACCGCGCAGTCCCTGACCGCGCAGTCCCTGACCACGCAGTCCCTGACCACGCAGTCCCTGACCGCGGGGTCGGCCGTCCAGCGGCGGGAGTACACGTACCGCCCGGACGGGTACCTGACTCAGGTCGACGACCTCCTCTCCGGCCGCACCACCTTTGACCTGAACGAGGTGGGCCGCGTCACGGCCGTCCACGCCCGCGGCTGGACGGAGCGCTACGCCTACGACGAGGCGGGCAACCAGACCGAGGCGACCTGGCCGACAACCCACGCCGCGCCGGAGGCCATCGGCCCCCGCACCTACGAGGGCACCCGGATCACCTCTGCCGGCAAGGTCCGTTACGAACACGACGACGCGGGCCGCATCACCCTGCGCCAAAAGGCCCGCCTGTCGAAGAAGCCGGACACCTGGCGCTACGCCTGGGACGCGGAGGACCGCCTCACCGAGGCCACCACCCCCGACGGCACGGTCTGGCGCTACGCCTACGACCCCCTGGGCCGCCGCGTCGCCAAACACCGCATGGCGGGCGAGGAGCGCGCGGAGACCGTCACCTTCACCTGGGACGGCCCCACCCTCATCGAACAGACGACGGTTGCCCCGACCCTCCCCCACCCGGTCACCCTCACCTGGGACCACGAGGGCTTCACCCCCCTTACCCAGACGGAACGCCTCACCGCCGAAGCCACCCAGCAGGAGATCGACTCCCGCTTCTACGCGATCGTCACCGACCTCGTCGGCACCCCGACCGAACTGGTCTCGGAGACGGGCGAGATCGCCTGGCGCACCCGATCCACCCTGTGGGGCACCACCACCTGGCACGCAGAGAGCGCGGCGTACACCCCACTCCGTTTCCCGGGCCAGTACTACGACCCCGAGACGGGGTTGCATTACAACTACTTCCGGTACTACGACGCAGAGACCGCTCGATATCTGACCTCGGACCCACTCGGGCTGGCGCCTGCACCGAACCCTGCCCTCTACCCGGAAAATCCTCACCTGCAGACGGACGTGCTCGGGCTCAGTCCTTGCGACACGCCAGCTCAGAACACCTACCGCGGCCCGTCACAGTCACTCCCCGGCGGGCATAACGGGCCCAGTGTGAGTCTCGAGCAGTTGCGAATGGAGTTGGGCAGAGCAGGGCAGAGCGTCAGAGACTATGATCTGGTGCACGTGCCCGAGATCCAAACCCCGACGGGGCCCGCTTTCGGAAACAGTCCGCACACGGCAGACGGATTTCCATTGACCGGCCCACGAGGCTTGCCCCGTATTGAAGTATCCGACATCGGACTCAGAAGTCTGGACGAAGCAGTCACAACTGTCCATCACGAGATATTTCATCACCGCCACTTCGAACTCACTCGAAGCTCTCCGAACGTCTGGGGAGGTTCGGAGACGGCGGCAGAGGAGTACGGCTTGCGGATGCTGGAAGAGTTTCACAAGAGGCGATGAAGTTGACCAAAGCATCAATTTTCAGCAAGGATCAAGAACAGAGCGTCGTAGATCAATCGAGATTTCTCGACGAGGTCGACAACCAGGGGATTTGCCCGGCCTGCGGGAAGAAGACACTCCGGACATACGCATACATCCACGAGAGCCGCCTCAGGAAGTCGCTTGTCACTTACGTGTGGTGCGCCTCTTGCCGCAGGATGAAGAGTTGGTTCGGGGCCTTCACACTCGGAATCGAGTTCACTGATCCATTGGCGCACTACTCTTCAGCCGCAAGGACGGATATGGAGCGCGACATCGACACGTTTCTGCGGCGTCTCGATCATCTCTGGGACCGGGGCGAACTGCCGCAAACGAAGGTCGCAAAGAACAAGCGCTGAGGGTGGCCAAGCGCCGATCTCGCCAGAGGGAAATGATCTCGACTTTTTCGACAGGAGTGGGTCACGTCTGGCCCGGAAAAATTCCGTATATCAAGTCGAATCACAGTTTCGACTTCCTCCTCAGCACAGCAAGCAAGCGCGTCCTCGGTGACAGTGCTGTTCGTCGACATCGGGAACGCTTCCGGTGCCGTGACGGCCGCCAACCTCTGCCCACCCCACTTCATATGGCCCTGCCGCTGCACGGCGCCTGCGTCATCGGCATTCCGAACGGGGCGACTCGTTACCGACCATGACGGGAGGGTGAGGGTGCTCAACCATCAGGAGTGCGTGGCGAAGGTCGTCGGCGTGGCGCCGGTGGGAGCCGCGGTCGAGGTGGAGGGCGTTGCCGGGTTCGTCGACCAGGTGAAGCACCCCTCCTGGTGGGACCGGGAAGTCGCCCCGCCGCAGATCGGCGACGAGTTGCACGCCGTCGTCCTGGACGCCGATCGCGAGCCCCCCCGGCTCAGCGCGCTCCAGCAGGACCTCGACAGAGCACGGTGTCTGCGCCGCGCTGAACGGTGAGGCCCCGCCCCCCCCCCCCCCCCCCCCCACGACCTGGAGCTTGACGGCGAGCGCATCGATGGCCTGCGCGTCGGCTTCGCAGTGCCGGAGTGCCTGCCTGCGCGGGACCGCTACTACCTGTGGCTCGGCGTCCGGCTGGTGCTCCATGCGCTCGCCGCGCTCGCTGAGGGCGCTTCCCTCGTCGTACGGG
>NZ_JASKYT010000286.1:0-9691 GCF_041028275.1 Streptomyces sp. PU-14G | reverse complement strand
CGGGAGAAGGGGGCAGCGGAAACGCGGTATCGGCCACGTACTATTGCGGCATGTCGTTCCTCCGCCGCCGCAGCGCCTCCGTGCCCGCAGGGCCGGACTTCGATGTCCTGGCCATGGACCCGTCCGACTGGCCGGGGAATCTCGGCGCGGGCCTGCTGCCCGCGCCGGACGGCACCTGCCAGGGGGTCTTCCTCCGCTACGACCTGTTCGGCGGTCGCGGTCCTGCCATGGTCATCGGCAACCTCCCCGAGGGCTCGCCGGCGCGGGAGATCGACGAGGGCGACGTGCCGTTCGAGGTGGCGCAGCTGCTGTCCGCGCTGGAGAACGACGAGCACGTCGAGGTCGTCGGCTCCGAGGACGACCCGGTGATGCACGAGGACAACCTGCTCATCGTGCGCCGCGTCAAGCTGTCGGAGGACCGGATCTCCTGCGTCCAGTTCGACCGCAGCGACGGCGTCCTGGTCACCATCGCCAGCTGGGACCGGCCCATCACAGGCGACCTGTACGCCCTCCTCAAGCCGCTGCCCGCCGAGATGTTCCAGCAGTAGCGCGCGGCCTTCGGGCGGCCGGTGAGGCGGGGCGCCTCACCGGCCAGGACCGCCCGGGTGGGGCGAGCCCGGCCGGCGAGAGCCCGGGCGGCGGGCCGGGCCGGCCGCCCGGGCAGGCTGACCGGACTCAGCGCACCAGCCGCACGTCCTCCGCCTTCACGAACGCCACCCGGTGCCCGAGCTGAATCTGGTAGTACTTCTGCTTCCCCCGCACCACCTGGAAGTGCTCCGCCTCGGGGTCGTACTCCACCGCGTACAGGTACTCGCCCGGTGTCCGCAGCCCGGCCACGTAGCGCTGTCCGGCCGCCACCTTGTACGGCAGCGGCGAGAGCGCCTGCACCGGCACGCCGTCGGGGTAGGCCTCCGCCTCCGGGTAGGCGCGCCCGTAGACGGGGATCTCGTCGCGCCCCTCACGCGGCTCGACGAGGGTGCCGCGGGCGGGTACGGCCACCGGCCGGCTGGACGGATTGCGGAACCAGGCCTTCCGGCCGAGATACCAGATCGCCGTCCACTCTCCCTTCCGGTCCGCGACCGCGTACTGCTGCCCGGCGGTGGCCCGGGCGCCCGTGTCGTTCACCCCCGTTGTCGCGGGGGAGCCGTCCGGCCGCAGCCCGACGTCGTTGACCAGCGGCGAGGAGGCGTCGGGTGCCTGGTGCAGCCGGATGGCGGAGGAACCGTGTGCTCGGCACGGCTCGCCGGCGGACTCGCAGCCGGTGAAGACCGGCTCGTTGTCGTCGTAGGAGGGGCGGATGGTCACCACGCCGGACTTCGGGCCGCCCTTGGGCGTGAACGGCTTGCCCAGCAGCGCGAAGTAGTGCTCCCAGTCCCAGTACGGGCCCGGGTCGGTGTGCATGCCCTTGATGCCGGAGGTCGTCGTGGCGGGCACGTTGTCGTGGCCGAGGACGTGCTGCCGGTCCAGCGGGATGTCGTACCTCTTGGCGAGGTACTTCACCAGCCGCGCCGAGCTGCGGTACATGGACTCGGTGAACCAGGCGTCAGGTTCCGTGAGGAAACCCTCGTGCTCCAGGCCGATCGACTTGGAGTTGACGTACCAGTTCCCCGCGTGCCAGGCGGCGTCCTTGTTGCGCACGTGCTGCGCGATGTGCCCGTCGGAGGAACGGAGGGTGTACTGCCACGACACGTACGTCGGGTCGGTCACCAGATCCAGCGTCCTCTCGTACACCTCCTCGGTGTCGTGGATGACGATGTAGTCGATCTTCTGGGACCGGGGCCGCCGCGTCCTGTCGTGGTTGCCGTAGTCCTCCTCGCCCGAGCTGTCGGTGAACTTCTCGTACGGCGCCGGATACCACTCGCAATCCACGTTCCGGGGGCATTCCGCCTTGCCGTGCGAGGGCCGGGAGCGGTCTGCCGCGGCCGGGGCACGCAGCTTCGGGCTGGCCTCGAGCGTGACCGTCTCCCCGGTGTCGGTCGTGCGCCGTTCGCCCTGGCGCATCGCGTCGAACACGTCGTCGGCGAACGCCGTCGCGCTCGGGTCGCCCTTGCCGCCGCCGGGGAAGGCGGCCACCGCCTCGTACCAGTCAGCCGGGTCCGCGCTGAGCGGGTGGCCCAGCCGGCGCTGCGCGTCCGCAAGCAGCGCAGCGCCGCCTTGTACGTTGGCCCCGGTCGAGGAGCGCAGCGCCTCGTGGGAGAGCCCCGTCAGCTCGGCGGCCCGCTCCAGCGTCCGCAGCCGGGCGGGGAGCCGCTTCGGTGCCTTCTTCGCCTGACCACCGGTGGCCTCGCCCGCGACCCGGGGCGGGCGCGCCGCGTCACCCCGGGCGTCCTGCGTCCCCGCGTGGTCGCGCGGGCGGGAGGCGGCCAGCGCCGCGCGCGCGTCCGTCAGGTGCATCGGGCCGAAGCCGCCGGACACACTCGCCGCGCCCTGGTGGGCGTCCCAGCGCGACTGCAGGTACGAGACGCCCAGCAGCAGTTCCTCCGGCACGTCGTACCGGTCGGCAGCCGCAGCGAACTGCGCCTGGAGGCTGTTCGCGGGCCGGTCGGGCGCCTTCGTGCCTGCGGTCAGCAACGGGACGACGAGCGCCGCCGCCACCACGGGGACGGCCACGGCGCGGACGGTGCGCCCGCGCCGGGTCATGGCGTCGCGTCTGCCGTGGCGTCTGCCGTCGGTGCTCTCGGAATCACGGAAGGGTCGTGGCAATGCCGCCTCCTCGGAGAGTGCGCCGTGCGATCACGGGCGCGAGCAGTCCTCAGACGTACCGACTTGCCGACGATCCGTCAATCATTCCGCGCGCACCGGGGCGGCGCATGTCATCCGGCAGGCGAGGCGTCACCGGTCGGACCAGTGACGCCGCCGCGACCCCTGTGCCCGCCTCCCGGCCGAGCACCCGCCTCCCGGCCGAGTACCCGCCTCCCGGCCGAGTACCCGCCTACCGGCCCGGCCGAAGCGGATCGGTCGTCCGCCGCCCTCAGCGGGTGCCGACGGCGGCCCGGACCGCGCGGCGCGCCGTCCCGCAGTCCTCGTGCAGCCTCCGCAGCAGCAGCCGCTGTGCCTCGCCGGTGGGCATCACGCCCGCCCTGACCGCCGCGGCGGCGTCCGCCGCGCCCTGCGGCGAGGTGTCCCGCATGGTGCGCTGCACCGCCGTCTCGCAGGTGCGGATCTCCCGGGTGAGGATCAGCATCAGGTTCACCAGGAAGGCGTCACGCGCCGCGGGGCCCGCCTTCTGGGCGACCTGGCTGAGGTGGCGGCGCGCCAACGGGGCGTCGCCCAGCGCCGTCCACAGAGTCGCCAGGTCGTACCCCGGCAGGTACCAGCCGGCGTGTTCCCAGTCGACCAGTGCGGGACCCGTCGGGCCCAGCATCACGTTCGTCAGCAGAGCGTCGCCGTGGCAGAACTGCCACGGCACGCTGCGCCTGCCGCCGGGGCCGCCGGGCTGCACCAGGCCGTGCAGCAGCTTGTGCAGGTCGCCCAGGTCGCGGTCCGTTAGCAAGCCCTGCTCGTGGTAGCGCTCCAGCTTCGCCGGATAGTCGATCGGACGCTCGAACAGCGCGCCTGGCGGCTCCCACTGGTTGACCCGGCGGAAGGAACCGAGCACGGCTCGCAAATCCGCGGCCGGGGGCGCCTGGAGTGGGTGCCGCTGTGCCGCCGCCACCCGTCCCGGCACCCGCTCGATGACCAGTGTGCAGGTGTCGGGGTCGGCCGCGATCAGCCGGGGCGTGCGGATCGGCGGACGGTGCCGCACGAAGGCCCGGTAGACCGCTATCTCGTGCTGGAACCGCTCGACCCACGCGGAGGAGTGGTCCAGCAGGCATTTCGCGATGACCGTGCTGCGGCCGGCCGTGCCCGCCAGGAGCACCGAACGTCCGCGCTTGCGGAGCATCTGGACGGGAGCGAAGTCCGGGCAGACGCGGTGGATCGAGGCGATGGCGGCACGTAGCTGTGCGCCGTGTGGGCCGGACAAGTCCAGCCTCCCGCTGACGGGTTGGGACGCGGTACCGGCGGGCGCGCGTCGCGCGGGGCGCGCGCCGGCGTACGGGCCGGGCGGCCCGGGTGTGCGCGGGGGTTCGCGCGGTGGCTCGGGGGCCAGCACGGCCGCTCGCCTTCCGTAAGGTTGCTGCGGGACCACACGGGGCCGGCGCTGCACGGACACGGGGGATGGTGCTGAATACGCTGAATACATGGCGCGCGAGATCCCTTCGTGTGCCGACGGGTTGCCGCGCCTCCCCGGCTGCCCGTCACGACCAGTGCACCCTGGGGAATGCCGGCTTCGACGGCACGACCGGGGTGGCGCGTTCCTACACGACACCCGGCCGCGGGTGGCACACCATCTGGCGGACCCTGGCGAACCCTGGCGAATGCGCTCGGGGCCACCGCATCAGGTCCTCCTGAAGTTACTGTCAACTCAGCCGAGAACCTGGGGGCTTGACGTGACCAAGGGACCCAACGCCCGCCTCGCGGACCTCTTCGCCCTCGCCGGCTGGTCGAAGGGCGAGCTCGCCCGGCTGGTCAACCGGCATGCGGCGGTCATGGGGTATCCGCAACTGGCGACCGACACCTCACGGGTGCGGCGTTGGATCGACACGGGGGAGACCCCGCGCGATCCGGTGCCGAAAGTGCTGGCGTCCCTGTTCACCGAGCGACTCGGCCGTGTCGTGACCACAGAGGACCTCGGATTCAGCCGGCCGGGGCAGACGGCGCAGGGCGAACCCGCCGAGGGAGTGCCCCTGCCGTCCGGGCAGGTTGCCGCGGTCCTCACCGAATTCACGGGAATGGACCTCATGCTCAACCGACGCGGCTTGGTGGGTGCGGGCGCCGCGCTCGCCGCAGGATCGGCACTCAGCAGTGCCATGCACGACTGGCTCACGGCGGCACCGACGGGCGCGACGGCGCACGGCGGTGCGGGCCACGGCGGACCGGCGGTTGCCGCTCCTGCCGCCTACGACCGCTACGAGGCGGCCCCGGTGGGACTCCAGGAGGTCGAGGCACTGGAGCGTTCCGTCGAGGTCTTCCGCGCCTGGGACGCCGCCCGCGGCGGCGGTCTCCAGCGCAAAGCGGTGGTGGGACAGCTCAACGAGGTGGGCGGCATGCTCGCCTACCACCATCCCGAACCGCTGCAGCGCCGCCTGTGGGGCGTCGCGGCCAACCTCGCGGTCCTCGCCGGGTGGATGTCGCACGACGTGGGCCTGGAGCCCACCGCACAGAAGTACTTCGTCATCGCCGCGCACGCCGCCCGCGAGGGCGGGGACCGCCCGCGCGCGGGAGAGGCGCTCTCGCGCGCCGCCCGCCAGATGGTGCACCTGGGACGGCCCGACGACGCCCTCGACCTGGTGAAGCTCGCCCAGTCGGGATCCGGGGACGGGGCGCTGCCCCGTACGCGCGCCATGTTCCACACCATCGAGGCGTGGGCTCAGGCCTCGATGGGCCGCGGCCAGGAGATGCGCCGCACCCTGGGCCGGGCCGAGGAACTGTTCGCCTCCGACGCGGGAGACGTGCCGCCGCCCAGCTGGATGCAGATGTTCGACGAGGCGGACCTGCACGGCATGGAGGCGCTCGCCTTCCGCACCCTCGCCGACCACGAGCCCGTCGCGGCCAAGACCGCCGAAACCCACGCCAAGCGGGCCCTGGTGCTGCGCGAGGAGGGGCGGCAGCGCTCCCAGATCTTCGACTACATCTCGATGGCCTCGGCCTGCTTCATCTCCGACGACCCCGAGCAGGCCGACCGCTACGCGCGCCTCGCCCTGCTCTCCATCAGCGAGAACTCCTCGCACCGCACCTGGGACCGGCTCCGCGAGATGTACCGCCTCACCGGGCAGTACGCCGGCTACGGCACCGTCGAGCAACTCCGTGAGGAGATGCGGGACGTGATGCCCCGTGCGCCCCAACCGTCCCGGGGCGGCAGAGGCCTCAAGGACGCCGACGCGCTGAAGCGGGCGCCGGGTGACGTCAGGGACATCCAGGGCTCGCCAGGCTCCCGGGGGGCCAGGTCCGTGTGAACCGACCCGCGCCCCTGTGAACCGCCCGGCCCGCTCGGCGGGCGCGGGCGGTTCAGCTGACCGGGCATGCCCGGAGAGGGGACCGGCAGGCCCCAAGAGGGCGCCGTCAGGGCCAACCGGCAGGGCCCCGAAGGGCGCCGTCAGGGCCAAAGAGAGCGCCCGTCAGGGTGTCACGCGGGCGACCAGCACGCAGGCGTCGTCCTCGCGTGCGTGGTCGTCGAACTCCTCGGCGACGACCCGGACACACTCCTGCGCCGACGAGGCAGAGGCCAACCGGCCGGACACGGCCAGCAGCCGCGCCGCGCCCGGATGGGGAGCGCCCTCCCGGCGGGGCGCGCCGGGCCGTCCGCCCCGGGGCGCGAGGCCGTCGGTGTGCAGCACCAGCAGGTCACCGGGCGCGAGCTGCACGGTGCGCTGGCCGTAGCGCGCACCCGAGGTGACACCCAGCAGCACGCCCTCGGGGCGGGGGAGCACCTGCCCGACCCCGCCCCGGATGAGCAGCGGTGGCGGGTGGCCCGCCTGGGACCACGTGAGGGAGCGCGTGCGCGGCGAATAGTGGCAGCACAGGGCGCTGCCGAGCGAGGGCTGCGCGGCGGAGTCGAGAAGCTGGTTCAGGTGACCCATCAGCGGCCCGGGCCCCACGCCCGCGACCCCCATGCCCCGCACGGCACCCAGCAGCATCGCCACTCCCGAGGTGGCGGCCACCCCGTGCCCTGTCAGATCGCCGACCGTCAGCAGCGTCGAGCCGTCCGGCAGCTCCAGCGCGTCGTACCAGTCTCCGCCGATCAGCGCGCTGGTCGCGGAAGGCAGGTAATGCGCCGCCAGGTCGAGCGCACCGCCGGTTCGCGTGTCGCCCTGCGGGAAGCGCGGTGAGCCCCGCCAGGGCGGCAGCACGGCGCGCTGCAGCTCGACGGCGAGTCGGCGCTCGGTCTGTGCGAGGTGCCGTTCGCGCTGGAGCGAGTCACGCGTCTCGCGCACCGCGCGCTCACTGCGCCGCAGTGCGCTGACGTCCCGCACCACTGCCCACATCGAAGCGGTGGCCCCCTCGTCGTCGAGCACCGGTTCGCCCACCAGGTGCACCGTGCGCACGGCACCGTCCGGGCGTACCAGGCGGAACTCGTGGTCGATGGTCCTTCCGTCGACCAGGCAGTCGGTGAACGCGGTGGCGAGGCCGGGCTGCTCCTCCGGCACGACCCACGAGGGCAGTTCGTCCAGGGAGAGCGGGCCGTCCTCCTCGGTCCTGCCGAAGATCCGGTAGAGCTCGGGCGACCAGGAGATGTCGTCGGTGAGCAGGTTCCAGTCGGCGCTGCCGACCCGGCCGACCAGCTCGGAGGGCGCATTCGGGCGGGGCGTGGCGATGGTGCCGTAAGCGGCACCCGTGCTGTGGCCTGGCGGGACGTGGCCTTGCGGGACGTCCGAAGGGAGGCCCGCGGGGGGGAGGTCGTCCGGCGGCAGGCCCGGCGGCAGGTCATCCGAGGACGGGTCGCCCGGTGGCAGGTCGCCCGGGGGCAGGGTGCCCCGCGTCCGTTGCGCCGGCGCGCCCGGGCTCGGCACGTGGGGCGGCAGCCCTTCGCGTAACTGGTCGAGCTGGCCGCCGAGATCGTCGAGCTGGTGCACGGCGAGCTCGCACAGCGCGCGCTGCCACCTGGCGCGGAGGTCTCCCTCGCTGACGCCCGGCTCCACCGCGCTCGCCGCGGGCGTGCTCGCCTCGGGCCCGCTCCCTCCCGCGCTCCGACGCACCGCGTCGAGGCCGCCGCGCAGGGTGCGGGCCTGGGTGATCAGAGCGTCCAGTGTGCCGCGGTCCGGAGGCTGAGCGGCGGAGTGGTCCGCGTGCGCAGAGGAGGACATAGTGGGCTCCGATACGGGGGAGAGTCGGTTACGACTGTCGCACAGCCGACGACTGCCCGTAAGGGATTCGGCCACACTCGATCCGGTGGTGCTGCTGTCATATGTCAGCAGTGGGCGGGCCGGGCCGGTGCGGGTCCCCTGCGGGCGCGGGCCGGCAGGCCGATGTGCGTCTTCGAGCCGCACGTCCCTCGACCCCTTCTTGACCTCGGGGTCGGCGGAATGCTTACTTCCGGGTAGGCTCCGGCCGGTCGGGCGGCTCGCTCTCGGAGGTAAAACCGAGGAGTAGAACCGCCGTCACCGGCAAGAATGCCCGGCAACGGAAATCCCGTTGCCAGCCGAATACCCCGCACCGGATGCTGACTCTTATGTTCGTCGATTCCGTCGATTCAGACATAGCGCCCAGCGGCACGCTGCTCGGCCTCCTGCAGAGAGGCCGTGGCGACGGGACGCTGCACGCCCTGGCGGCGCCGCGCGCCGAAGCGCTCGGCGCGCTGCGTCAGTGCGTCCTGCACGATCCCAGGCGCGACTGGCAGATCGAACACCGCTCCCTGTACTACGCACGCCTGCACAGGGAGCTGGACGCCGGGCTCGACGACATCGCCGCACACCTCTTCGACCCCGCGGACCTCCAGTGCGCCCCGGAGGAGGCGGAGGTCCGCACCGGCCTCGCCCTGTCCGTGCTCGGCCACCTGGCCTCCTACGCCGCCGCCCAGGGCACCGGCTGGGAGGAGAACGCCCCGCTGCGGCTGCTGCGCCGGTACGCCACCACCGGCAGCAACTGGCAGTGGGCACTGGACGAACTCGCCGTCCGCGACGACGACGCCGGGCTGCGCCCCCTCGGGCCCGCCATCCTGGCCAGATTCCCCCAGACACCCGAGGGGGACGCGGAGCTGGCGACCGCCGCCCGCGACGCCTTCGAACCCCGCCCCTGGCGCCTGTGGGCGGAGGACGCCGCGCACCCCGAGCAGGCCGACCGGCTGCGGCGGGCGCAGGAGTGCCGCTCCTTCGACCGCTGGCAGCGCCAACTGCGCACGGACGGGCCACGTCCCGGCTGGAACGTGCGGGAGATCCTCGACTGGGCCCAGGACGGCTACGAACAACACCCGCCCCAGCACCGGGAGGCCCCCGCGGCGCGCTGTCTGTCCGCCGTCGCGGGACCGGACGACCGGCAACTGCTGCTGGAGGCCGCGCGGGGCCACCGCGAGGCCGCCCGCGCCGCCGCCCTGCGCCACCTGGCCGACCGCAACGACCCGGACGTGCTCGACCTCATCGAGGACGCCGCGGGCGACCCCTGCGAGACGCTCGCCCGCTCCGCCCTCTCCGCCTTCGCCCGCATGCGGTCCCTGGCGGCCCTCGAACGCGCCAGGCGGTGGACGGCCGCCCCCGAGGACACGCTGGCGCCGGGCCTCGCCACCGTCGCCGCCGAGATGCTCGCCTGCCGGGGCGGGGCCCGGGACGCGGACGCCGTGCTCGCCGCGCTCCGCCGCACCATCCGCCTCGAAGGTCCCGACAGCCCTGCGCTCTGGCCGCTGGTGGACGGTGCGGGACGGCTCTCCATCGCCTGCGCCGCTCCCGTGCTGCGGCACATCTATCGGGAGACCGCCTCCTCCCAGCTGCGTGGCCGCACCGCCCGGTCCCTCGCCGCCACCGACCCCTCCTTCCCCGCCGGGTTCGCCATCGAGTGCCTGTGGGACTGCGAGGAGTCCACTCGCCAGGTCGCGGCCGAGTGCGCCGCCACGGGGGACGCCCGCGTGCTGGAGCGACTGCGTCGGCTGGCCGCGGATCCTGCCGAGGAGGCCGACGTCCAGACCACGATCCGAGGCCGCCTCACCCCACCCGCATAACCC